>NZ_CALIOS010000146.1:0-4488 GCF_938044715.1 uncultured Turicibacter sp. | reverse complement strand
TCCCGCACCAGGAAGTATGAGTGGGACGCTTGTCAATGGATTGATGGCCCAAGTGACGGATTTATCAGGTATTAATGGTGTTTTACGTCCAGGCATTGTGCATCGTATTGATAAAGATACATCTGGTTTATTAATGGTTGCTAAAAACGATGTGGCACATGAATCTCTTGTGAATCAATTAGTTGAAAAAACAGTCACTAGACGTTATGTTGCCCTTGTACATGGGGTGATTCCTCATGATAATGGAACGATTGATGCGCCGATTGGCCGTGATCCTAAAGACCGTAAGAAGATGGCGGTAGTAGAGTCAGGGAAGCATGCGGTTACGCATTTTAAAGTGTTACAACGTTTTAAAGAGTTTACGTTAATTGAGTGTCGTTTAGAAACAGGTCGCACTCATCAAATTCGTGTTCATATGAGATATATTGGGTATCCATTAGCAGGAGATCCTCAATATGGTCCACGTAAAACAATTGGTGCAGAACATGGACAATTTTTACATGCTAAAGTTTTAGGGTTTGTCCATCCTAAGACCGAAGAGTATATGGAATTCTCGGCACCGATTCCAACATATTTTGAAGAGGCATTAGCAAATCTTCAAAAATAAGCTTAAATATAAGGTGATAAGAAAATGGAAAAGCAAGGTGTGATGAAGGAGATTCGCTTAGATATTCAAAGTGAACTAACCATGAATATCGTGAATTATTTATTAGTAGAAGAAAATTACATTTATGTTGGAAATGAAAAAGAAATTTGGTTAGAGAATTTATCACATCCAACGGTGCAGCTCATATATATTAATCAACGAAGTTTGTTTAATGAAATGCAAGCCTCACAACTCATGAAACAAATTGATCGAGTTCGTTCGCGTGTCAGACGTCGTTATTTGTTATGGCGTCTGAACGTGGTGATTTTAAATATAGATACGGCAAGTTGTCAATATTTTAGTAATGTAAAAGACTGTGTTAAAATTATTGATATTCAGCGAGCAGACGATTTTACTCAAAATGAGGACATTAAACAATTTTACTCAAGTATTGAACGAGCGTCTTTGGAGCGTTCAATGAGTGAGTTGATTATTGAAATGCAACAAACATCGAAAGCTAAAGCTTTAAATGTAAGAAAAATGCTTGAGTTTCAATCTAAATCATTTGTGATTATTGGATTTTTAGCGCTTCTAGTCATCCTATTTTTAATGATTCAAATTCAACCGGTTAAAAATATTGGAACCGCTATCGAATTTGGAGCGAAATATAATCCATTAATTATAGCGGGAGAATATTGGCGCTTATTAACACCAAGTCTTATTCATTTACAATTATTCCATTTATTATTTAATGCTATTTTTATTTATCAATTTGGTAAAATAATTGAGCACCTATTTGGGTGGTGGCGACTCACTATTATCATCATTGGGTCTGCCTTTTTAGGAAATTTATTTAGTTTTGCTTTTATTGAAAATGTTTCTTTAGGAGCTTCTACCGTTGCTTATGGGTTACTCGGTGCCATGCTGTTTTTAGGAATTGAAAATAGAAAAATGTTTATGCATTTAGTAAAGGGAATGATTTTTCCCATTATGCTATTTTCAATTGTTTGGGCAATCATAGATCCAACGATTGACTTTTATGGTCATTTAGGAGGATTTTTAGGAGGGTTCTTAATTGCTTCAATTTTAGGACTTCCAAAAACTAAACAGTATTTATCACGAACAGCGTTAGCAACTGCCACCTATGTGTTATTAGTGATGGGACTTTTTACACGTGGAACACTTTTAACACAGCAAACGGATTATTCTGACTATAATATGGCGTTAATCTATTATTATTTACAAAATAATGAACCTGAAAAAGCAGCCCATTTTATTGATAAATTAGATGTTAAGTTAGAAGAAATAGTCAAATAAAAAGTATGAAAGTTTCAATTAGAACCTATTAGCTTACACTTGAAACAGTGTGTGGTTATAGGTTCTTTTATTTTATAAGATTTAAGTGGCAATCCATTTTGTATTCTTTAGCATCTTTTAAGCCCAACGTAGAAATTGAGAATTTCAATCCCAATAGAGAAGGAAAGTCGTCGAATAAAAAAGATGAACTCTGTAGGATGCAGAATTCATCTTTTAACTGTCATTTAATTCGCCTTTTTATAAAAGATCAGATTATTTTCATCTCAACTCTTTTATTCGAGGTTCTATTTTAAAATTTTATTTGTATTCGCAAAGTGCCATTTTGTTAAAGACTGAAGTGTTTCTTTTCCATGAAGTTTAACAAATTTTCGTCCTGCGATGTCGACCGGAGCACCTGCACCTTTTGGTAGTTCAAATTGATATTTTTTACTCATAATTTGCATGTATTTAACAAATGAGGCGCGAGCTAAAATTGAGGCAGCTGCTACCGCTACGTGAACCGATTCGCCTTTTTGAATAAAGTGAAGGTTTTCGCTGATGATGGTTGGTTGTTTAGGTAATTTCTTCAAATAGTCATAGTACTTTGCTTCATTAACGAACTCATCCATTATGATGAAATCAGGAAGGGAAGGGAGTGACGTGGTTAATTTCAATAAAGCTTGATTATGGAGATAGGCTTTAATTGAGTTTGCATTCATTCCTTTTTCAACCATGAGGTTATATTTTTCATTAGGTAGAACGAGGCATTGATGGGGAATCATCGTTTCAATTTGATGAGCCAGTTGACAAATCTCAGGATCTTTTAATGCTTTTGAATCTTTAATTCCCATTTCTTGAAGAAAAGCTATTTGATCTTTTTCAACAGACGCACAACAAACCACAATCGGTCCGAAGTAATCTCCTGTTCCAACCTCATCACATCCGATTGCTGAAAGCATAGCAATGTTGCTTGGGAGGGTTGACTTTTCATTTAAAGTTGATTTTTTAGGAGTCGTTGAAGTAGGTGAAGCCTTTTGCCATTTGTTTGCTTCAATCTCAGGATTCACCCCTTGAAATACCACTTTTTTGCTTAGATAAGCTGTAATGGTACAAGAAGTGGTCTTTGCTTGAAAAAGAGTATGATTTGGAATTTTAATAATTTGTTTTTCGTAATATTGGTACATTTTTTCTAGTATTTGTTGCGATACTGTTAAGGTAATTGTTGAAGCCATAGGGTCACCGTCCATTTAAATGTATACTATGATTTTAACAGAATTTGTGTTAAAATAACATCGTTAAAAATTTTTGCAAATTTTTTTTGCTAAAGTGGAGTGAGATTAGTGAAACAAGCTATTCAGATATTAGAATTTAATAAGATTAAACAAACGATTGAGTCGTTGTGTGCTTGTTCGCTTGGACAAAAACGCGTGGCTTTATTAAAGCCAACGACGATTGAAAAAGATGTGGAGTATGGATTAAATCAATCAGATGAAGCCTTAAGAATTATTTACGCGTTAGGAGAGGCTCCACTAGGTGGGGTATCTGATATTTCAGAGGCGATTGCGCGTGCGAAGATTTCAGCGATTCTATCTTCACAAGAGTTATTAGCGGTGAGCCGCTTACTTTATGCGGTGTCACAGATGAAATCTTTTGCAGAACGTTTAAATGAGATTAAAGTCGATGCCCCGATTTTTGCACATCATACGAATACGTTAGTCGCTTTATCGAGTTTACAAAATGCTATTAATGCGTGTATCGATGAGACAGGATATGTGATGGACAGTGCATCAGGTGAATTACGTAGTATTCGTCGTGCTATTCAAAGCACCGAATCTCGTATTAAAGAACGTCTAAATCAAGTCGTATCAGAGCGTCGTAGCAAATTGACAGATGGAATCGTAACGATTCGTAATGAACGTTATGTTGTTCCAGTTCGTGCAGATTATAAAAATACGTTTGGTGGAACGATTCATGATCAATCCTCATCAGGAAATACGTATTTTATGGAACCAAAAGAAGTGGTGGATTTAAATAATAAGTTGCAAGAGTGGCATGTAGAAGAACGCCGTGAGATTGAACGTATTTTACGTGAATTAACCGAAGAAGTGAAGAAGTTTGTCGACTTACTGTCATTAAATGTTGAGCTTCTTGGAGAAATTGACTTCATGTTTGCAAAAGGAAAGTATGCCCGTTTAATTAATGGAACGCGTCCTAAAATAAATACTAAAGGGATTATCCGTTTAGTGGCTGCTAGACATCCCTTAATTGATCAAAAGTCTGTTGTGGCTAATGACATCGAACTTGGAGATGAGTATACGACGATTGTAATCACAGGTCCAAACACAGGGGGGAAAACTGTTACGTTAAAAACGGTGGGATTACTAACGTTGATGGCACAAGCAGGTCTTTTAATTCCGGCACACGAGTCATCACAATTGGCTATTTTCGATCATGTTTTTGCTGATATTGGAGACGAACAAAGTATTGAACAAAGTTTATCAACGTTCTCATCTCATATGACAAATATCGTTAAAATTATGGAACGTTTAACAGTGAATAGCTTGATTTTATTTGATGAGCTAGGGGCAGGAACCGATCCGAAAGAA
>NZ_CALIOS010000145.1:0-14913 GCF_938044715.1 uncultured Turicibacter sp. | reverse complement strand
TGGGATGCAGTATACGACACAAAATATTGATCAGCTCCTATTTGCGCGACATCTCTCTCAAAAAATAAGAAATTCAGGCGGAAGATTAAAAGGGCCAGCGAAACGAACACGAGACGATGACTTAGCGTTTAAAACTTCTTTTCAGAGCTTACTGTCTAGATTAACGACGACAAATTAAAATGGAATCTTACAAAATTTATTCAAATACGATATAATATGTAAGGAATTTGATTTGTTTTTATCATCATCTATGACGTTTTAGATGAAATGGAAATGAATGAACGATGGAGGTTTTAATATGATTGCTTTAATCGTCGCACTATCGCTCACCCTCATTCATTTTTTGAATTTAGGAGCTATTTTAGTGATGATTTTCCGAAGAAGGGAAGAGCCTATTTTTATTATTGCTTGGACAATGCTCATGATGTTTGTCCCTTTAATCGGATTTATTTTATACTTATTATTTGGGCATGGACCTATTGTTAAAGAAAAAAGAACATTTGTCGATGAGATTGAACAAAATCATCATGAATCAAACGTCGCTAATCAAATGGAAAGATTTAAAGCGTTAGATGAAGAAAACCATCCGTTTTCATCTTTAATTCAATTTAATTTAAATTATAATCATAGTCTTTTAACAACCTATAATGAGGTGGAACTTTTTTCAGAGGCAAAGGCCAAATACGAACGTTTAATTCAAGATATTAACAAAGCTAAAGAAACGATTAATATTCTGTACTTTATTATTCGAGGTGACCAAAGTGGAGAGGCCTTATTATCTGCGTTAACGCGAAAAGCAAAAGAGGGCGTTAAAGTTCGATTAGTTTATGATGATGGAGGAAGTTTCATGACTCCCGCCTCTTTTTTTAAGCCTTTAATTGAGGCAGGTGGAATCGTTGTGAAGCATTATCCAGCTAAATTGAAAATTTTCACATTAAATTGGAATTATCGAAATCATCGAAAAATTGTCGTGATTGATGGGAAAATTGGATACATGGGTGGGATGAACATCGGTGATGAGTATCTATCGCTTAATCCTAAGTATAGCCCATGGCGTGATGCCCATTTTAGAGTGGAGGGAGAGGCTGTTCCGTTACTTCAAATGAGATTTTTAAAAGATTATTTTGCCGTCATGGAAAATGAAGCAGATGTATCACAGATTGAACAGAATCTTAACCTGTATTTTAAAGCGCCAACCATTACAACTAAAACCTATCTACAAATTATTACGGATGGTCCTGATCAAAAAACAGACCATATGCGTGCTGCTTTTATTAAATTAATTATGAGTGCAAGAAAGAGTATCTGGATTCAAACTCCGTATTTTATTCCAGATAGTGAGTTTTTACATGTGTTAAAAATTGCGTCTCATTCTGGTTTAGATGTTAAAATCATGATTCCAGTGATTCCGGATAATCATTTCGTGCATCGAACAACCACTTCTTATATTAAAGAGTTGCTTGAAGCGGGAATTGAAGTTTATTTTTATGAAGGGTTCTTACATTCCAAAATTATTATCATCGATGGAAAAATGAGTTCAGTTGGATCTGTTAATATGGATGTTCGAAGTTTTAGCATTAATTTTGAAATCACAGCTTTTATCTATGATGATCAGATGGCGAAGCAATTAATTAAACAATTTGAATTTGATCAACAAAATTGCCGTTTGCTTGATTTTGAATACGAACGCAATAAATCTTGGGTTATGAAAGCTGAAGAATCGATTTATCGATTATTATCAATGTTAATGTAGGGGAGATTAAGAATGAGAAAGAAAATTGGTATGAGAACCATAAAAACGGCTGTCGGGGCAACCATTGCCATTATTTTAGCTAACTTTTTCGGGCTTAAATATGCGCTTTCTGCAGGGGTTATCACGATTTTAAGTGTACAAAACACGAAGCGAAAGTCTGTTGAAATTGCATGGTCTAGATTTAATTCGACTTGCTTAGCGCTTATGATTAGTGGGATTTTATTCTCACTCATTGGCTTTAATGCGTTCGCATTTGGATTATATTTACTGATTTTTATTCCATTGGCTGTTTCCTATAAATTAAGCGATGGCATTGTGATGAGTTCAGTGTTGGTCACACATCTCTTAGGAGAGGGATATATTAGTCTCTCTTTAATTGCGAATGAGTTTTTTTTAGTCATCATCGGGGCAGGAATTGCTATTTTATTTAATCTTTATATGCCAAAAATGCAACCCCGTATTAAAGAAGATCAGGCAAAAATAGAAGAGCAATTTAGAATTGTTCTGCTGTGCTTAGCGGGAACGACCTCAAGTCAATCGGTGGCGATTGATGAAGAATTTTTATTTCAAACATTGGAGGAGATGTTGCTAAAAGCGAGAGATCGAGCTATGTTGCACAAAGAAAATTACTTATTAGATGAAATGACGTACTATGTTCAATATATGGATATGCGCTTCATGCAATATCAGGTGCTTTTAAGTATGCGACAGACGCTTGGAAAAGTGGTAATGACCGTCGAACAGTCGAGTTTAATTGCAGATTTAACGGAACATATTGCTTTTAATTTACATGAATATAATCCTGCAGAAGATTTAATTCAAATGACACAAGATGTTTTAACTCAATGTCGTAATCAAGAGTTACCTAAAACACGAGAAGAGTTTGAAAATCGAGCCTTATTATTCCAATATTTAAATGATTTGCAATATCTCCTTGAAATTAAATGCCATTTTGTTCGAAATTTGACGGAACAACAACGTTTGAAATTTGGACCACAGAGTTTGTAAATAAAAAAAAGTCATTGAGACCTTGCTCAATGACTTTTTTTTTATGCTTCTATAAATTGACCGTGTGAAACTTTCATTTCTTTAAATTGAATGTTAAATTTCTTTTGATATTTTTTCAATGTACTTAAATCTTTATCTGTAATGATACAAATTGATTTTCCACTTGCATACCCACGAGCCGTACGACCCGCACGATGTAAATATTCATTTGGATTGGCCGGACAGTCAAGGTGAATGATGTGTGTGACTTCTGGAATATCAAGACCACGAGCCGTTAAATCTGATGAAACTAATAATTTGATTTTTCCACTTCTAAATAGATCTAGTGCACGTTTGCGTTCTTCTTTTTGAATGTTACCACGCATGACGAATGTTTCTTTTTGATGATAATTTAATTTTTCAGCAATTTCTTGCATCGAATCGTTTTGATTTACAAAAATTAAAGCACGTTCTGGGTTTTCGGCAACAATCAATTTGCGAAGTAATTCGAATTTATCACGACGCTCACCTTTTAAATAGAAATGAGCAATATTTGGATTCATTTCGACGGCATCTGCAGTTTTTAAAATAACAGGTTCTTTCATTAAAGACGTCGCAAGTGTTTGCGTATTCTCACTAATTGAAGCTGAGAATAGACAAAGTTGACGATCACGTAGTGTTGTTTTAATAATATCTTGAATCGTTTTGGTATTGGTATTATCAAGTAGACTATCCGCTTCATCTAAAATGATGGTTTTAAGGGTATGAGCCGTAATTTTTTTCTTTTTAATCAATTCTAAAATACGACCACATGATCCCGTGATGATATGAGGTTTTTCTTTTAATTTTTTGATTTGTTTATCAATGTTTGCGCCCCCAATAATCGTGGTAGACGTCACCGGAATTTCTGAGTTTGCTGCTAGTAACTTGATTTGAGCATCAATTTGCATGACTAGCTCATGTGTAGGTGCTAAGATTAAAACTTGCATTTCACGTTTTGTCGTGTCAATTTTTTTAAAAAGGGGGGCGACAAAAGCTAATGTTTTTCCGCTTCCTGTATGTGATTGGGCAATCACATCTTGATGATTTAAAATAACAGGAATGGCCTCTTGTTGAATAGAGGTTGGGACACTAATATTTTGTTTGTTTAATCCCGCAATGATACGTGAATCTAAATTTAAATTTTCAAATGTAATAGACATGGGCTTCCTCCTAATGGTAAGTGTGTCTAAGTAATCATAAATTAAAGCGTGGAAAAACTCGATTTATTTATCGAATAATCCTCCACCTTTATGTCGTTTGATACGTTTACGAGGTTCTCCAATCGTTTTATCCGGACGTTTTAATTTATCTTGTTGTTTTGTTCCTTGACGTTTTTGTTCAATAATTTGTTTCATTAAATCCATATTTTTTGTTGCCATCTTGGTATCTCCTAAACTAAAAAATTAATGTTAAAATAGTCTTAACCCTATTATTTTATAATATTTAACGTTTTTTATCTATTCTTCTCGTATGAAATGTCGAAAAAAGTAAAATTCTAAGGGTAAGTTTAAAAGGATTGTGGTGAAAGAATGAAAATTGGTTATCTTGAAATCGTCTTATCCGCATCTTGGGTGCGTAGTTTAAAAGAGAAACGAATGCTTGTGAGAAGTATCGTAGCCAAAACACGTCAAAAATTTAATATATCGGTTAAGGAGTTTGCAACACTTGATGAACATCAGACCATTACGCTTGGAATCACGTGTGGGTCGAATTCTACTTCACAAATCGATGCGATTTTGGATCAAGTGGTTAATTTTATTGAATCAAATTATGAAACAGAAATAATTGGGATAGAAAGAGAAATTTTATAATGGTTTAAATTGTCATTCATTTCTAATTATAGTATAATTTGATACATCTTAAACAAGGTGTGATTAAATTGGAAAAGTGGTTAGAAAAACGAATTTCATTTATAAAGGGCTTATTTTTTGTGAGTTGCGCTTATATTATCATTAAGATGGTGGATAATTATCAAGTATTTTTTGCTAGTTTTAAAGATATCCTAGCGACACTCTCTCCTTTTTTATTAGCTTTTATAATCGCATATATTTTTAATCCGGTGATGATGTTTATTGAAAAACGATTTAAGGTGAAACGTAATCTAAGTCTTAGTCTCACATATTTTGGTTTTTTACTCCTGTGTTACTTGATGATTAGTTTTATTTTCCCTGTCATTTATCATAGTGCCTCAGATTTAATCAAGCAGATTCCAAGTTATGCAACTGAAATTCAAACCTGGATTAATGGGTGGACCAATCAAATGTCTGGTTTTGATTTTGGAGAGTTGAATGAGTTTAAAACACAATTGTTAAGTATGATTCCAAAAGTGACTGAAATCTTGACCAGTTCAATCGGCTCATTGGTGTCTATCACTTATGGTGCCGTGACCTTAACAGGAAATGTTCTATTAGCTTTTATTATTAGCATTTATATTTTAGTTGAAAAAGAAAAATTTACTGAGATGTCTAAAAAGTTGATTTATATTATCTTTCGCCCAAAAAATGCGGGATACATATTGCAGACTTCACGATTATTTCATGAAAACATCGGTAAATATCTAATTGGAAAGTCCATTGATTCCATTTTCGTTGGGATTTGCGCAACGATTGGACTCGCCTTGATGGGTGCTAAATATGCCGTCCTTTTAGGAGTTATTTTTGGATTAACAAATATGGTCCCGTTTGTTGGGCCTATTTTTGGAACACTGATTGCCGTTGGAATTAATTTATTCTATAATCCCATCGTGGCAATCATTGCCCTGATTTTCTTACTGATTGTCCAACAAGTAGAGTCTTTAATTATTGATCCAAAAGTGGTTGGTCAAAAGATGGGGTTAAATCCATTCTTCACCTTATTAGCCGTCACGGTTGGAGGGAAGTTAATGGGTATTGTTGGGATGATTTTAGGTGTTCCGATTATGGGAGTTTTAAAATTATATGCCTCAAATGCGATTAACTACTATTATGACAAAACAATTCTAGTTTGCGAACAAGAAGAGTCTGACGAATAAAAAAAGCCCTCGAATCTCGAGGGCTTTTTTTATCCTAAAATACCGGCTTTGCGTCGTTTACTTTTGCCTTTTTGACCTTTTACCATTTCACGACTCGGAATCATATGATTGTTTTGATTAGCTGTTTGTTGTTTCTTTTTATTTAATAAATCTTGAATAGATTGTTTAGTTGTGGATTGATTCATGATGAAAACTCCTTATCTCTTAAAATTCTTATCCTAATTGTAACGAACTTTTTGATTCCTGACTATATAAAACAAGTAAAATAGAACGAAAAAGATAAAATTTTGACATAGGACTTGAATTTAAATTGATTATTTGATAGAATGATGTGGAATTTGCGAATAAAATCTTTTTAATTTTTACAAGTGTTGAACCCCCACTTTGAACAAACTTCAAATTGGGGGTTTTTCTATGTGAAAATAAAGAAAACGGTTCGCAAGAGTTTAATTTTAGTTAGAAATGAGGGGTAAGATGCCAAAAAACAATCGTAAATTTTATAAACGATTATTTATCTTAGCAATACCAATTGTCTTACAAAACTTGATTACATCATCGTTAAATATGTTAGATACGATGATGATAGGAAGTTTAGGAGAAGTCCAACTTGCAGCTGTTGGTGTTGCGAATCAGTTTTATTTCTTATATAGTTTACTTGTGATGGGAATTGGAGCAGGATGCTCGATTTTAATCGCTCAATTATGGGGAAAAGAAGACACAGAGAATGTTAAAAAAGTTTTACAACTCGGGTTAGCAGCAGGAATAGTTTTTGCTGCTATTTTCACCGTGATTGGATTCTTTGGTTCAGAATCGATTATTAAAATATTTAATCCAGATCCAGATGTTATCCGTTTTGGAAGTGAGTATCTTCGTGTTTCTATTTTTAGTTATTTAGCGACGGCTATTTCATTTGTATTTGCTGGTGCACTTCGTAGTATTGGAAATACTGCATTACCGATGTGGGGAAGTTTAATTGGATTAATCATTAATGGCGTATTCAATGCACTTTTAATTTTTGGATTACTTGGATTCCCAGCACTTGGAGTAGTAGGGGCGGCCATCGCAACACTAATGGCTCGATTAGTCGAATGTTTTATTATCATCATCGTCGTGGCCTTAAAAGTTAAACCACTAAACTTATCATTCAAGCAACTCGTTACATTTGATCGTCTAATGGCGGGGATGTTATATCAAGCAGCTTTACCTGTTGTTTTGAATGAAGCTTGTTGGGGATTAACAAATATTACTTATAATATCATTTATGGTCGAATGGGAGTAAATGCCATTGCTACGACACAAATTACGACGACGATTATGAATTTATTTATGATTGTGGTCTTTGGAATGGCCCATGCTTCTGTAGTGGTCATTGGAAACGAAATTGGAGCAAATCAAGAAGAGCAAGCGATTATTTACGCTAAAAAGATTATTCGCCTCGCGTTAATTATTGCGGTCGTCATGGCGGTTGGTCTTGTTTTATTTGCACCAGCCATTGTTGGAATTTATAAGGTTTCAGATCTTGTGCGACAAAATGCGATTCAAATCTTGTATATCTTTGCTATTTTTATGCTGCCACGTGTTTATAATGGTGTTCAAATTGTTGGAATTTTACGTGGAGGTGGAGATGCAAAATACGGTTCAATTGTTCAAGGTTTAAGCATGTGGATTTTTGGAATTCCGTTTGGAATCATTGGAGCCTTTATTTTTAAATGGCCGATTACCTATGTCATCTTCCTTATTTCATGTGAAGAAGTAATCCGTTATTTAATTATTAGTCGTCGTTTCCGTTCAAATAAATGGATAAATAATATGGTTCGTGAAATGGCATAAAATTTCTAAAATAGACTTGTTTTTCAGACTCTTTCTAGCTATAATAAGGTAAAATAGTTAAAGATTATGATAAGAAAGAGTAAATCTAGTCAACTTTTTTAGAGAGCTAACGGGTGGTGGAAGTTAGTAAAGCATCTAGGTTGAAGCAGTCTTTGAGTCGCTAGCTGAGAACTAAAAAGCATGTCTTTTTAATTAGGCTAAGACGTTCCCTCGCGTTACTGAGGACTTGAGTGGGTAATTTAAATTACTTATTAGGGTGGTACCGCGAAGTAGTCCTTCGTCCCTTTTTGGGATGAAGGACTTTTTTTATTTTCATTTGAGCTAGGAGGAAAGATGATGGAAGAAATCTTAGAGATTTTAGAACAAAATAGTCGATATACCGACGAGCAAATTGCCGTGATGACCGGTAAAACAGTAGAAGAAGTTCGCGAAGCGATTCAAGATTATGAAGAGCGAAGTATTATTGCAGGCTATACAACCCTTATCAATTGGGAGAATACGGGTCATGAAACAGTGACGGCGTTAATTGAGGTAAAAGTGACACCACAACGTGGAGCAGGATTTGATAGTGTCGCAGAACGCATTTATAAATTTGATGAAGTGCGTGCTTGTTACCTGATGTCAGGTGGATTTGATTTAACGGTCATTGTGGAAGGAAAAACGATGAAGCAAGTGGCGATGTTTGTTTCTGAAAAATTAGCCGTTCAAGAATATGTCTTAAGTTGTTCAACACACTTTGTCTTAAAAAAATATAAAGATCATGGAACCATCTTTAAAGACCAGGAATTTGATGATCGTGAGGTTGTGATTTTATGAGATTAGAAAATATGATTTTAGAGAATGTAAAAAAAATGCCACCATCTGGGATTCGAAAGTATTTTGATATGGTGCATGAAATGGAAGGTGTGATTTCTTTAGGAGTAGGCGAGCCTGATTTTGTGACTCCATGGAATGTTCGTGAAGCGGGAATTTATTCACTTGAACAAGGTCATACCCATTATTCTTCGAATGCTGGATTCATGGAATTGCGTCATGAAATTTCACGTTATTTACATCGCCGTTTTAATTTAAGCTATCAGGTGGATGAAATTTTAGTAACCGTAGGAGGGAGCGAAGGGATTGATCTTGCACTTCGAGCACTTGTTGGTCCGGGTGATGAAGTCATCATTCCAGAACCAAGTTTTGTCGCATACAAAGGATGTACGACATTTACTGGAGCCACACCTGTTGTGATTGAATTAAAGGCTGAAAACGAATTTAAATTAACTGCAGAAGAATTAGAAGCCGCGATCACGCCTAAAACAAAAGTTTTAATCATGCCGTTTCCTAATAATCCTACGGGAGCGATTATGACACGTGACGAACTTGAAAAAATCGTAGAGGTTGTCAAAGATAAAGACATCATTATTATTTCGGATGAAATCTATGCGGAATTAACATATGAAAAGGAGCACGTTTCCATTGCAAGTTTTGATTGCGTGAAAGATCAAACATTGGTGATTAATGGATTTTCAAAAGCGTATGCGATGACAGGATGGCGACTTGGATACGTCTGCGGTCATCCAACTTTAATCAATGCCATGAAAAAAATTCATCAATATGCGATTATGTGTTCCCCAACAACCTCGCAATATGCTGCGATTGAAGCGATGAAAAATGGAGATCATAGTGTTGAGACGATGGTTAAAGAATACAATCGTCGTCGTCGAGTCCTTGTGAATGGATTTAGAAAGTTGGGTCTTGATTGCTTTGAACCATTAGGAGCTTTTTATGTTTTTCCGTGTATTCAATCAACGGGATTATCATCGGATGAGTTTTGTGAGAAATTATTGCGATCAGAAAAAGTTTTAACCGTTCCAGGTAATGCTTTTGGGGATTGTGGGGAAGGATATATTCGTGCGTGTTATGCGTCATCTATGGAAAATATTATGGAGGCGTTAGTTCGAATTGAACGTTTTTTAAAACAAAATCCAACACGTTAATTAAACAAAAGAAAAGGTGAAGCTTTTGAAACATCAAGAAGAGTTAGCGACAAAGCCGGTTTATCGCTTATTAATTCAATATTCGATTCCTGCTATCGTAGGGATGATTGTTAATGCCCTGTATAATGTGGTAGACCGTATTTTCATTGGAAATATTCCCGAGGTCGGTTCACTCGCCATAACAGGTGTTGGCATTACGCTACCAATTACCACCATTATTCTAGCCTGCGGGATGTTAGTAGGAGTTGGAAGTACCGCTAATATCTCGATTAAATTAGGGCAGGGGGAGCGAGAAAATGCAGAGCGTTTAATAGGAAATAATATCACCTTATCGACCATTATCGCTTTAGCATTGACGGTTCTTGGCCTTGTTTTTAAAACGCCAATTTTAAATTTATTTGGGGCAAGTTCAAGCACTTTGCCTTATGCCGATCGGTATATTACAGTGATTTTATATGGAACGATTTTTAATGTGATGGGCTACTCTTTAAACAGTAACATTAGAGCAGATGGAAACCCCAAAATGGCTGCTTTAACGATGGTTGTTGGATGCATCATTAATATTATTTTAGATCCTATTTTTATCTTTGGATTAGGATGGGGAATTCAAGGAGCGGCTATCGCAACTGTTATTTCTCAGGCTACAACTGCTATTTGGGTGTTACTTTATTTTGTTATGGGAAAATCACGATTGACGTTTAAATCAAAATTCTTGAAGCTTGAGTCTAATTTAGTCAAAAGTATCCTCGCAATTGGATCAGCTCCATTTGCTATGCAATTAGCGGCGAGTTTAGTTCAAGTGGTCTCAAATAATACGTTAAAAGCTTACGGTGGTGATTTAGCCATTGGAGCTTTTGCGACGATTTCTTCCATTTCGATGATGTTTTTAATGCCGATTTTCGGTATTAATCAAGGAGCACAACCAATCATTGGTTACAATTATGGAGCTCGTGAATACCATCGAGCGAATCAGACCTTTTTATACTCTGTTTTAATGGCGTCTGCTTTTTTAACCATAGGTTTTATTGTGATTGAATTTTTCCCAGAAATGATGATTTCACTTTTTAATCGTGATCAAGAGTTGATGGCGATTACAGTCAAAGGGATTCGGATTTATTTATTCATGTTTCCATTTGTCTCGATTTCAATTATTGGATCCACGTATTTTCAGTCCATTGGAAAAGCACGGATTGCTATGATTCTAAGTTTATTGAGACAACTTATTTTATTAGTTCCTTTGCTTTTAGTTTTACCTCCTTTTTTAGGATTAGATGGTGTTTGGTTGGCACAACCCATTTCGGATACATTAGCAATCTCAATCACCCTCTATTTCTTAGTCAAACAATTTAAAAAAATGAAGCGATTAGAACTAGCAAAAGGCGAAAAGCACTGAAATTTTTCAGTGCTTTTTTTGGTTGTTCTAACATAAATTGTAATATGAATTAAAGGGGAGGATTTCAACATTGAAACGTCGTATTTACAAAGTAATCATTAAACTAATCATCGCGGTTGTCGTATTGGGAGTTATTTTAATCGGAGGAATTTTAGCATATCGACGAATTGAACAGCGACACGTTCAAAGTCAAATTAATCAAATCATTGATAGCGGTGGAATCAGTGAAATAAGAGAAATAGAATTAGGAGGTGTGACGCAATACATTGCAATCGAAGGGATGAGTCAAAGTAAACCACTGTGCTTATATTTACATGGTGGGCCTGGCTTATCTGTTCCATATGGGATTAGTGCACGTGGACAAAATCAAGATTTGCTGACACATTGTACGGCTGTTTATTGGGATCAACGGGGATCAGGAAAGAGCTATGATGAGACCTTGACTAGTCAAAATGTCTCTTTAACACAATTGCAACAAGATGCAAAAGAATTAATCAATTATTTATTAGAAACGTTTAATAAAGACAAACTTTATGTAATTGGATTTTCTTGGGGAACTGTTCTCGGAATGAACTTAGTAAAAGAAATTCCGCAGCTCATTGAAGCATATTTTGGCATTGGACAAGTCGTCAATCCATCTAAATCTGATTTAGAACTGTATGAATGGCTTATCGATGAATACGCAAGTATTGGGGCGAATGAATTAGTTTTAGCACTGAAACAAATGGGATACCCGCCTTATCAAAAGGTAGCGCATCAAGAACTTTTTACGAAAGCAATTACTAATAGTGGAGCTTATATTAAAATGCACGATGGTGTAGCGGGACTCAATATTTCAAAATGGATTGCTCAAGCCTTCTCATCACCTGACTTAAGTATAAAGGAAGCTTATGAAACGTTGTTTAAAACATCACATAAGGTTTTAACACAAAGTAACTTATGGGCTGAATTGAATGCGGTTCAATTTGATGAAGACATGACAAACCTTAAAATTCCAATCTATTTTATATCAGGAGTCGATGATTATATCTGTTCAAAAGACTTATTACAACAATGGTTTCAAAAACTCCAAGCCCCTAAAAAGGATTATCTCATCTTAAGTCACTCAGCTCATTATATTTCAACACAAGATGAACCATCCATGAATGATTTTATCAAACAAATTATTAATGAGGTTTATCCAACAAAAGAAATAAAGGATGAAGCCGGATTGAATGAAGTGAATTGAAAAGAGTGCTTAATAATGGAAAGTAACGGGATTTTTCCGATATTGAAATATAATCGGTTAGCCATAGTGGAAATCAGAAAAAAATAAGATAATTCATAGCTTATGAGATGAAATTAAAGTCATTACTCATGATATATTTTAATATTAAATGATAATTAAGATTTATAACGGTAAAAAACATTTACTTGTATCTCAAATCACTCTGCCCAGCTCATCAGGTAAAAGTTAGACAATAAAACGAGGAGATAATAGAAATCTAGCATTTTCACTTGATGTATGAGTTTTTATTATCAAGAAAGAATTAATTTAACTCCAAAAAAACTATCTCGCTTGAGATAGTTTTTTTGTTATAGGAATTGAAATTAGGATAAAACTAATAAAAAGAATGAATTTGAGTTGAGGTTATTTATGAAGAAAATGTCGTTATATCAAGCCACCATTATTGTTTTGTCTTTTGTTGTCATCATTATGACGCTGTTACAATTAACTCTCTCATTAACGCCTCAAATTGATGCGCTTTTTAATACATTAGATGTTTTAATTTGGCTATTTTTTTTCGTTGATTATCTGGTGAGACTTGGAGTCAGTAAAGATAAGAAACAGTTTTTTTTATCTCATAAGATAGATTTAATTGTCATCATTCCCTTTTTCTCCATTTATCGCTTATTTCGGCTCGCTCGAGTGGCAGAATTATTACCTTTGTTAAGATTTACAAAGGTGGTAAAGGTCACAGTCATGTTAACGACAGCTTTTAAACAAATCAGTCAATTTTTTAAAACGAATAATCTTCATTATGTGTCCTTAGCCACTCTTGTCATTGTATTGTTAGGCGCTGGTGGGATCTCACTCTTTGAAGGATTTTCATTTAAAGATTCATTATGGTGGAGCATTGTTACGTTAACGACGGTGGGATATGGTGATATCGTACCTAAAACGGGAATCGGACGTCTCATTGCTTCTGTTGTCATGTTAACTGGGATTGGCTTTTTAGGAGCTTTAACGGGGACGATTTCAACCTATTTTTTAAATAAAAGCCATGATGTCTATCGTCCTAAAATTGTAGATGAGATGATTGAAAAATTGAATCATTTTGATGAATTGAGCTTTGAGGAATTTCAACAAATTATTTCTGTCTTAACCCTTATAAAAAAAGGTCAGGAGGAAATACAAGAAGAACGTGTGAAAGTTATTGAGAAAAAAGAGGAAGAGTAACCTAAGGTGTGATATGATAGTAGACTGTAAAGGAGAGAGAAAATGAATCAACCTAAAATCATTAATATTCAGGAAAGACTTCGCTTATATACGCCGGATAAATCAGAGTGGGATCACGCACTGCCTTGGTATCAAAATGAGAAAGTGATGTATTTATCAGAAGGAATTAGCAATCGAGTTTATGGGCTAGATGAAATTTATAATATGTATGAATTTTTAAGCACTAGAGGAGAACTTTATTTCATTCAAGTTTGTGAAAATCAGGATTGGGTCTCGATTGGAGATGTCACGTTGTGGGAAGAGAATCTACCTATTGCCATCGGTGTTGAGGCATATTGGCAACAAGGAATTGGAAAGCAGGTGATTAAAACCCTATTAAAGCGCGCTAAAGAGAAAGGGATGCAAAAAATATCTGTGCCTGCCATTTTTCACTATAATACGAGTTCACAACGGCTTTTTGAGTCGCTAGGGTTTAAAAAAGTTGGAGAAAATTCAACTGAAAAGTCATATGAAAAAATCATTAGGTAATCTTAGGAATCTTAATTGACACTCAAACATACATTTTCTATAATAAGATTATTAATTAGATAATTAACTAATTATTGGGGGATGGTATAATGGTTAGTACATCATCATTCATCATGATGGGGATAACGTGTTTTGTTTGTTTTATAGTACCACTTGTTTTAATTTGGTGGCTAAGAAAGAGATATCAAGCTTCTATTACAAGTTTTTTAACCGGAATGATTGCATTTGTCGTTGCAGTTCAGGTGATTGAAGCACCGATCAATTATTATTTCTTAGTCGTAAATGGAAACACGTCAAGTTGGTTAACTCAGCCTGTTATTTATAGTTTATATGGGGGATTAATGGCTGGTATTTTTGAGGAAACAGCTCGTTATCTTTGTTTTAGGTTTTGTTTAAAAAAACAAACAAGACTTCAAGATAGTTTGAGCTATGGCGTTGGCCATGGCGGAATAGAAGCGATGCTAATTGTCGGGACAACGTATATTAGTAATATCGTTATCTCTTTGTTTATTAATCATGGATTAATTGAAAATTTGGGGTTTAGTACAGCACTTGAGCAATCCATAACCGAACAATTAACGATGGTGTCGCCCATTATATTTGGGGTGGCAGGCTATGAACGTTTGATGACGCTCATCATCCAAATTGGATTATCGGTTCTTGTGTTTAAAGCCGTTCGTGAACGTAAAATCAAGTATTATCTTTTCGCTATTTTATTACATGCCTCGTTAGATTTGCCAGCGGCGCTTTATCAACTTGGAAAAGTTAATTTAATTGCAACCGAAGGACTCGTCACGCTCTTTGCCATTGGATTCTTAGTGTTTATTTTCAGACAAATAAAGCGATATAAAGAAGATTTATCTATTCCTGAGGATCAAGAATTACAAAAGTATCAAAAAGCTGGGTATTAGTAACATAAGGAGGTAAGTTAGTGAATAAGGTTTTTCA
>NZ_CALIOS010000144.1:0-67524 GCF_938044715.1 uncultured Turicibacter sp. | reverse complement strand
TTACCATTAAATACGTTTACCAGTTGTCTGACTTAATTATATAATTCAGGATTTAATTAAAAAATATAAACTCTTTAGAGGAATAGAATAGGTTAAAAATCAATAATAATACCCCAAATTTGTGTGATTTACATGACCAAAAATCCTTCCGTTTAATATATTATAGTGTAGCTCGAATTTGAAGGGGGGGATAGAAATGAATATTAAACGTTCTTATTACCCTCAAGATACGGATAATCCAGTTAAATTATTTGAGCCAACGACGCAAACATTTACATTTGATAAACGAGATTTTAAAGAATTTTGTTCATTGGATAATATTTCTGTTATCGTCACAAACGTTGAAAATCACCATTATGAACATGAATACATTTATGAATATATAGACGTAAAAGAGTTACATTGTTATCATCATGGAAAGCGAGATGGTAATAGTTATAATTTGAATGACGAGTAGAAATAGTGATGTAATTTTTATAATTATTCAAGTTAAAGGAGATAGAGCTTATGAAACAATATCCACGTTGTCAGGCTAAACACCAACAAGAAAGTAAACCATCTTTGTTTGATGAAGAAAAATTTTTCTCAGATGAAAAATTATTTGGGAGAGATGAATTAGAAAGAACATCTAACGCTAAATGGTATCCTGCGGATGTTAAAGGTGGTAAACATAATCTTTGGGACGACAATGCCGAAACTATTGAGTCACACCATTTTTGGGAAGGGGAAGAAGATAAAGCAGAACCTTTTGGGCCAGATAGGGATGAAGAAATGGAGTTAGAACATCTTTGGGAAAATGAAAGTCAATGTAGTGAAGAAGATCAAAGTGCTGTAACAGATTCTCTTTGGGAAGGTCAAGAGGATGAAGAACATGAAATGTTGAATGAAGAGAAAGGATGTGAAGGTAAAAAACATCCGGAACCTTGTCATCATCATGAAGATTGCAAAGTCATTCGAGAAAAACCTGTTTATTGTAAAGAAGAAAAAAATTATTATCATAAAGTAAAACATATTATTCCTGTTATTTGTAAAAAAGTCGAAAACCATCACTATAATCATGAATATATTATCAAAAAAGAAGTTATCAAAAAAGAACATCATTATGATCATGGAAAACGTGATGAAGATTGGTGTAAAGTTGCCGGATGCTGCAACAATCATAAAGATGATTGCGGTTGCGAAGAATAAAATAGGTTATGAAGTGATGAGGTTAAGATTGAGTCAATCTTAGCCTTTTTATATAAAAAAGGTATCTTTACTTTTAAGATACCTTTTAATGTATATCGAACTTATATAACAAATAAATAAATGCATAAAAAATGACAAAGACTACCGAGTAAGATAAAAATATGAAAGATTTCATGGAACCCAAGGTATTTAAATTCCAAGCATTTGGGTTTAAGCGCATAAATAATTCCACCAACAGTGTAAAGAATCCCTCCAGCAATTAATAAGCTAAGACCGGTTGCACTTAAAGACGCTAAAAGTGGTTTAAAGACGAAAATGGCCATCCACCCCATAATGATGTAAATAGATGTAGAAAGAATGCGAGGACAATTGAACCAGGCCATTTTAAAGGTAATTCCGCAAATAGCAATAGCTATAATGACAAAGAATAATACCCATCCAGACCATCCATTAAGTGCGATCAAACAAAACGGTGTATAAGATCCTGCAATAAGAATGAAAATCATACTATGATCGAGACGTTGTAAAAAGTTAATGACGCGATCAGATGAAATGATCATGTGATAAGTGGCTGAGGTAGCATATAACAAGATCATACTGATTCCAAAAATAATCACTGCTGTGATGCCAATAGCATTTGGATTTTCGCAAGCTACTTTGATAATCATAGCAATAAGAGCAATAAATGATAGAATGGCACCAATTAGGTGAGTTATTGCATTAATAGGTTCGCGCATATAATTACTCATTTTTTATCCTCCTTACTTCATTATGTGGTTTTTAAAACTACATCTACTTTTGTCTATATTATATGGCTATTAAGTAATGTTGTCAACATTTACATTATGTGAAACTATGATATAATTTATGTATATAATAAAAAGTAGTTTTAGATACTATATAACAGGTGATAAAAATGAATTTTGATGAGAAAATTAAGCAACTTCATTTAGAAAGACAGTTGAAATTAGAAGATTTACCTCAAGTCGATTTATATATGGATCAAGTTATTCAATTATTTCAAAATGTTTACGGTGAAACACTTCGAAATGACTCAGAAAAAGTTTTGACAAAAACAATGATTAATAATTACTCTAAGGGAAAATTATTATTTCCAATTCAAAATAAAAAATACACTAATGAACATTTAATTTTAATGAGTTTTATTTATCAACTAAAAGGCGGTTTATCAATCAGTGATATTAAGACATCTTTAGATGAAATTAATGAAAAAGTTATTGAACAATATGAATTTCCATTAACATCAATTTATGAAACATATTTGAAGTTGGTAGACAAGAATGTCGAAATATTCAAACAGAATGTTTTACAGAGCGTAGATGAAGTTTCACATGAGATTAATCAATTAGAGGGAATTCATCTAGAATCAATGGAAAAATTTCTACTATTATCTTCTCTTGTGAATATGAGTAATATGTACAGACGGTTAGCTGAATCATTAATTGATGATATGAAAAAGGAAGAAAATTAGCTATCGTATACTAGGGATTGTGTGGATAGAATAGATAAATCCAGATAAGTTTTTTATGATTTAAAAAAATCCACTTTATCTAATGGTGAAAGAAAACTACGAATCCACAAACTTATGATGTGGGATAGGTAACTAGTTTTAAAAAGTTCTATGAATTCAGACAGATTCTGAAGATTTGGGTTCTCTAGTTTTTTCATATAAGTCCATCTTCAACTGCTAGGTAAAAACATTTCTGATTCATATGGATGGTTATTGAAGTCTTAATTTGATAGAATGTGAGAGTAAGATTTTGAGAAAATTTAATTAGTAGGGAGAGGGCGACTATGTCTTTAACTAAACAATCGTATCATGCATTTCTTGCTATTTTAAAAGAAGAACTTGTACCTGCTCTTGGATGTACAGAACCAATTGCCATTGCTTATGCAGCAGCTAAAGCACGTGAGGTATTGGGGATATTTCCTGAAAAAATTATAGTTAGATGCAGTGGAAATATTATTAAAAATGCTAAATCGGTTGTAGTCCCTAATACAGGCAACTTAACAGGAATTGAGGCAAGTGCTATTACTGGTGCAATTGCAGGTGATTCAAGTAAAGGTCTTGAAGTGATTGAATGTGTAAATGAAAGTCAAATTCAAGAGGTAGGGAAGCAACTGCGCCAAAATTTATGTATAGTTGAACTAATCGAGAATGATGCAAATTTACATATTATTATGGAGATGGTTGCCGGTGATCAATCTTCGTTAGTAGAATTAATTCATACGCATACAAATGTGTGCCGTATTGAAAAAAATGGTGAAGTTTTATTATCTAAACAATTTAACAAAGATGACTTTAATTCTGCGTTAGCCGATCGTTCGGTTTTAAATGTAGCGGATATTTATGAGTTTGCCAATACAGTGGATTTATCTGATTTGAATGAAATGCTTGCTAAGCAAGTTAAATATAATTTAAGTATTGCCAAAGAAGGTTTATCTAATCAGTATGGTGTTAATGTTGGGAAAATGATTTTAGAATGTTATGGTGATGATGTTAAAACCAAAATGAAAGCTTATGCGGCAGCGGGATCTGATGCTCGTATGTGTGGATGTAGCTTACCAGTTATGACGACATCTGGAAGTGGAAATCAAGGAATGACGGCATCATTACCTATTATTATTTACGCTCGTGAAAAAGGATTAACAGAAGAACAAATGTATCGTGGATTAATTTTGGCGAGTCTTGTGACCATTCATCAAAAAACGTTTATTGGACGTTTATCAGCTTACTGTGGTGCTGTAAGTGCAGCCTGCGGTAGTGGTGCAGCCTTAACGTATTTAAAAGGTGGAACTCTTGAACAAATTGAAATGACGATTACAAATACATTAGCTAATATTGCAGGAATTGTTTGTGACGGAGCTAAAGCATCATGTGCGGCTAAAATTGCGTCAAGTTTAGATGCGGCTATTATGGCACATTATTTAGCTTTAAGAGGCGTGGCATTTGATGAAACATGTGGAATGGTGCAATCTAATATCGAAAGTACAATTGAAGCTTACGGACGTCTAGGCCGTGAAGGAATGAAACAAACGGATATTGAAGTTTTAAATATTATGTTAGCAAAATAAGTGAAAAGGGCTCAAAATCTTATATTTTGGGCCCTTTTGTTCTATTTAATAGGGATTATTAATATGGTTATAACAGAGTAAGTGTGAGGGGGATGAGGGATGTTAGAATCGATAATGCCAATGTTAAAGTGGGTTATTTTAATTGTGGTAATTTTAATTCTTTTATGCATGGTTTGGAAAAAGGCACCGCAGGATAAGGCAATTGTTGTAACAGGGTTAAAACGTCGTGTTATTAGTGGTAGTGGTGGAATTGTGATTCCTTATTTAGAACAAATTTCACGAATTTCACTTGAAAATATGAAAGTGGAAGTTAAGACCCATGAATCATTAGATAGTAATGGAGTTCCAATTGATACAGATGGAGTTGCAATTATTAAGGTTAATTCAGATCCTAAGTGTGTTTTACTTGCAATGGAACAATTTAATACGGGTCGTGAAAAAGAAACGATTAATGTTATTAAAGAAACCGTCCAAGATGTTCTTGAAGGAAAGTTACGTGAAATTGTTTCTAAGATGTCGATTGAGGAAATTTATAGAGATCGAGAAATGTTTGCAAATGAAGTTGAGAATGTGGCAAAAGATGATTTAGAAAAGATGGGGCTTGAAATTAAAACATTTACAATTCGAGATATTGATGATACAAAAGGCTATTTAACTGCACTTGGAGCGAAACAAATTGCGGAAGTAAAAAAGAATGCAGCGATTGCAGAAGCGGAAGCTGAGCGTGATCAAATGCAAAAAACTTCAGAAGCTAAACGCTTAGGAACGGAAGCACAGTTAAGGGCTGAAACTGAAATTGCTCGTGCAAAGAAAGAAAAAGAATTACAAATTCAGTCTTTTAAAGAAGAAGAACAAAAAGCGCAAGCAAAAGCCGATTTTGCTTATGAAGTAGAACAAAATATTGTAAAGAAAAATGTGATTGAAGCATTAAAAAATACTCAGTTATTTGAAGAGCAACGTCAGACTGAGATTGCAATGCAACAAGCTTTAAAACAAGAAAAAGAATTAGAGGCAACCGTTAAAAAGGTAGCGGAAGCACAGAAGTATAAAGCAGAACAAGAGGCCGAAGCAGAGCGTTATAAGTTGATTAAAAAGGCAGAGGCTGAAGCAGAGTCAATTCGGATAAAGGGAGCTGCAGAAGCGGAAGCAACACGTGTTAAAGGACAGGCATTAGCAGATGCGATGAAAGCAGAGGCGGAGGCGATGCGTGAAAAAGCTGAAGCTTATAAACAATACGGCGAAGCTGCGGTGATTCAAATGGTAGTAGAAAGGCTACCAGAAATTGCGCAACATATTTCAGCTCCGCTCGCACAAACTGAAAAAATGGTTATCATTGATAATGGTGGTGGCGGTGGGGCTGCAAAAGTCTCACAAAATGTAACGAAGATGATTGCTGAGGTTCCAGAAGTTGTGGAATCTTTAACGGGAATCAATTTAATTGACTTAATTTCTTCTATTCAACATAAATCTGAAAGTGATGAAACGGAAGAATTAAATGAAGCATAAGAAAAAGAGCCAATAGGCTCTTTTTCTTTATTTTTGAAGTTCCATAGCACCTGTCACTTTTGAAGTATCATCCATTTTAAAGCTATCTTTAGCTGCTTGGTCTTTGAAATAAATATTTCCATTAACTGTTGCATCAACTAATTCAAAGTTGTTACAGTCAACGTAAATATCACCCGCTACAGTCCCACCTTTAATACGAGAACCATCTTCTTTGAATGTCATTTTAGGTGCAGTTAGAGTATAGCTTGCTGTTTTATTACGGTTTTCATCTTGATTATACAGAGCTAATAAACGAGGTGTTTCAACGCCATCTTTTTTTAATCCACCTTCAAATGTTAAATCTTTTGTTGTATTCATATCTTTAGTAATGATAACAATCCAACTTTCTTTAACAGCTTTTTCTAGTGTTGCTTCATCTGTTACCCAAGAAGGTCCAGTTGTTGCATCTGCTAGCTCACCTGTATTTGGATTTGTTGTTGGAGATTGAGTGGTAGAATTATTAGTTGTCTCATTAGTATTAGTGTTATCTGCTTTACTACCACATCCACTTATTAAAGTGGCTAACGTGAATAAGGATAAAATAACTGTTTTCTTTTTCATATAAATCGTCCCAATCATTTAAAATTTAAATCCAATATTAATGTATCCAGATTCATGAGAAATATAAAAAAAACATCCACAAAAGTGGATGTTTTTTAGATGAAAGTTAAAATTATGCTTTGTTAACTGATCCGAATAATTCCATTTTTTCTTTAACGCAAGCTTTAATAGCTTCGAATCCTGGGTTTAATAATTTACGAGGGTCGAATCCTTTACCTTCTAAATCTTTTCCAGCTTCGATGTATTTACGTGTAGCTTCTTGGAATGCTAATTGGCATTCAGTATTAACGTTGATTTTAGCAACTCCTAAAGAGATCGCTTTTTTAATCATTTCTTCGTTAATTCCTGTTCCACCGTGTAATACTAATGGAGTGTTTCCAGTTGCAGCATTGATTTCTTCTAAAGCATCGAATGCTAATCCAGCCCAGTTTTCTGGGTATTTACCATGGATGTTTCCGATTCCAGCAGCTAACATAGTTACTCCTAAGTCAGCGATTAATTTACATTCAGCTGGGTCAGCAACTTCACCTTTACCAACTACACCGTCTTCTTCTCCACCGATTGATCCAACTTCAGCTTCTAAAGATAATCCTTTTTCAGCAGTTAATTTAACCATTTCAGTTGTTTTAGCGATGTTTTCTTCGATTGAGTAATGAGAACCATCGAACATGATTGAAGAGAATCCAGCTTCCATAGCGTCTAAAGCACCTTGGTAGCTTCCGTGGTCTAAGTGTAATGCTACAGGAACAGTGATGTTTAATGTTTTCATCATTCCTTCAACCATACCTACGATTGTATTATAACCGCACATATATTTTGCAGCACCTTCAGATACACCTAAGATAACTGGTGAGTTATTTTCTTGAGCAGTTAATAAAATAGCTTTAGTCCACTCTAAGTTGTTGATGTTGAATTGACCAACAGCGTATTTACCTTCATAGGCTTTTTGTAACATATCTTTAGCAGAAACTAACATGTTGTAACCTCCATCGATTCAATTATTATTGGATTGAGATTTTACTTTTTTCTCGTCCTAAAAGTTATTATAACGGAATTTGTGAAAAAAATAAATAAAAATGTTTTACTTTCACTTTGATGAATTTGAACGGAAAATATGGTTTAAAGTCGAATATTAAGTAAGAAATAATAAAAAGGCTATCATTCGATAGCCTCGTTTCATAGCATTAAGCACGCGTTTCTAATTTTTGAAATCTACGATCAATGTATACTTTGCATAAAGCGGCAATTGGAACAGAAAGAATCATACCAAGAGCTCCTAAATAATTCCCACCAATTAAAATGGCAATAAAAATCCAAACGGGTGCAAGACCGACGCTATCTCCTAATATTTTAGGTTGAATAAAGTATCCGTCTATTTGCTGATAGGCAATTAATAAGATAAATCCTAAAATACCAAGTTTAACACTTGTAAATAACCCAAGAATTAAAGCAAGTGCAGCACCGATGATAGGCCCAACATAAGGGATGATATTAGTAACCCCGGCGATTAATCCAATTAATAAAGCAAACGGATGACCGATAATGAGTAATAAAAGACTAGATGCAACGCCAACAATAGCGGCATCAATTAATTGTCCAACAATAAAATTACCAAAGACCTCATGTAAGTCATGTAAGAAATGTTTAATTTTTGCTTTTATCTGTGGCTTAAAAATAACAGTTCCTAATTTATCAATACCTGCAAAAATCGTTTCTTTATCTTTAAGGAAGTAGAAGGTTAAGATGATAGTCGCTAATGTATTGATTACAAGTCCTGTTAAATTTGTTACAACACCTGTTCCAATATTTAAAGCATTTGTTAATAAACCTTTTAAAAGGTTTGTTAAGAATAACGTAAACTCTTGAATTTGTTCGTTAGTAATAGAAACTGCTTTAATATATGGCGTTAAATTATTAATCCATTCCGTAATAATGGTTTGGAAGTTAGGAAGTGATTGCATAACGGTATCGATATTTTCAATGAGAGGAGGAAAGATTGAATTAATCAACGTATAGATAGCGAAGAAGACAAGGATAGCTAGTAATAAAATACTGATGGTGCGTGCCATTCCATTTGAAATCCCTTTTTTACTTATCTTTTTAAATCCTTTTTTAAAATTACGCTCAATAAACATGAGAGGGCGATATAAAATATATGAAATAACAAAGGCATATAAAATAGGTGAGATGACGGATAAAAAATTGGTTAAAAAACTTTTTGTCCAAAGAACGATATCCGATGATTTTAAAGATAATTGATAAACGAATAATAAAATGATTCCGATGACTAACGTAATCATGGCAATATTCAAATATTTTTTGCTAATTTTAACTTTATCAAACAAAATAATCCCTACTTTCTCTTGATGTCGTTTATTATGTCATATTTTAGTTTGAAAATCAAATAAATAATAGTGAATAGATAGGCTAGATAAGTTTTGTAAAAAAATTCTAACAACTAAGATTAGGTTAACATGATTGAAAATAGTTCTGTTTCAATAGAGATATACCGTTAGTATAATCCATTTTGCCATAAAAATTCCTATAGGAAACCCTTGGTTAATTGACAGAAGATAGTCGTTTAAACTCTTTTTTTATTAAGAAGAAACAGAGTAATGAAACACTTAAATCTGTGATTGGCTGAGCTAGCCAGACTCCATTCAGTCCTATTAATCTAGGAAGAATGATGAGAGCGGGAATCAAAATAATCATCTGACGAATAATCACAAGCCAAATAGAGAGTTTTGAATTCCCAATTGATTGGAAGAAGTTTGGGGCAGTCAAAGATAAAGCACATAATGGAAGACTGAAGGCGTAGAGTTTAAGTTCAGTTACAGTTGTGTTAATGAAGGTTTTATCAGGATTAAAAAAGCTCACAAGCGGCGTGGGAAGAATATAGATAAGTAAAAATCCGAGTGTGAAAATAACAGTTGAAGCAATAGTTCCTTGTAAAAATGTTTTTTTGACACGGGTATAGTTTCGTTGACCAAAGTTATACCCAATAATTGGAATCATTCCTTGATTAATTCCGACGACCGGCATCATGACGAGATTATAAATAGTGCTAATGGTTGTGAAAGATCCGATGGATAGAGCGGTTCCATAGTGTTTTAGAGACTGATTTAATAAAATTTGAACGAAAGCAGAAATGAGCTGGATAAGCGCTGTGGATAATCCAAAGGTAATGATAGGTTTTACTAAATGATGTTGAATTTTTAATTTTTTAAAATCAAGTTTTAAGTTAGAGGCACCTCGTGTGTAATAGTACACAACATAAAGAAAGACAGTGGCCTGCGATAAGATGGTAGCAAGCGCAGCTCCGCTAATCCCGAGATTAAGTCCAAAAATAAAGAGCGGATCCAAAATAATATTAATGAGACAGCTTGCCATTAAAATTAAAGCCGCTCGTTTTGGATCTCCTTCAGAGCGGATAATTCCCATTAAAGAAAAGCCCATAATATAAAATGGAATACCGATTGTTAAAATATTGAGATAATCTTTGGCATAGCCAATCGTATCTGATGTAGCTCCGAATAGGTAAAGAAGGGGTTCATTAAATAGATAGAAGACAATCATTAAGAAAATGCTAATTATGAGTCCAAGAAGCGGAACTTGATTCAAAAAATCCTCTGCTTCTTCCTTCTTTTGTTCGCCAAGTCTTAGTGAGAGGTTAGCGATAGCTCCGTACGTAATTAAAAGTTCACAGGCTAATATAATCGTTGTAAAAGGAATTAAGGTTCCAAGTCCAGTTAAAGCTAAGGAACCGGCACCTTGAATATGACCAATAAAGATACGATCAACGGCATTGTATAAGGAAACGGTCATCATACTAATGATAGCTGGGATACAATATTTGAGTAGTAATTTAGAAATGTTTGTGGTTTGTAGTGAGTGATGCAATAGATACTCCTCCTTGTTCAAGTTGAAATTGTAGCTTATAATATCAAAAGATTTTTAGAAATTCGAGGACATTTGTCCATAGGGAGAAAGATATGAATTGGTTAACATCACGAATTGAGAATGGAAGTCAAAGTTTAAAAGATGGCATAGTTATGAAAAGATACGAAAAAGGGATGACAATTTTATCTGCAGAAGATGAAATTAAGGGTGTTTTAATTGTCAAAAAGGGAAAAGCTAAAGTATATTCTCTTGCTGAAAATGGATCGACTCATATGATTAAAATTTATGAAGCGGGAGAATTGCTAGGTGAGATGGAAATTCTCACTGGAAGAACTGTCTTTCATTATGTGGAGGCATTAGAAACGTGTGAGATGATGTGGATTTCACAGTCTTTATTTTTTGATTGGATAAAAGAGGATTCGGATGTTTCACTTTATATCATGAAGCAATTAGCAGAAAAATTATATCGTAGTGCAACCGTGATGAAGTCAGTTGTTTTATATCCACTTAAATATCAAGTGTTGTTTTTTATCTGGCGGCATATTTGTGAAACCAAGGAAATGGTCATAAAGAAAGAACTTGTTGTTGAGGCTTTAGGTTCTAACACAAGAAGCATCAATCGTATTATTAAAGAATTAGATGAGGATGGTATTTTAGATAATTTAAGTGGCGAAATTATCGTTCATGAATTTTCAAAAGTGGTTCAATTAGTTAGTCAATATGAATCATAAAATTTTAGAAAGCTAAGTTCATTTGGTTGACTTTTACGGAGGTTGTGCATATACTAATTACATGAACATATGAATAATTATTCATATGACAAAGTTTAGGAGGTCATTCCTATGGGGAAATCAAATCCATTTAAATTAATGTTAGAAGGATTAAATTGTGCGAATTGTGCTAATAAAATTGAAGAGCGTGTGAATCGATTAGAATTGGTAGAGGAGGCTAATTTAAACTTTTCCACAAGTCAATTAATTGTGAAATTATATGATGAGTCAATGAAATCACAAGCTATTGAAGAGATTAAAAGTATTGTGAAACAATTAGAGCCTGATGTAGTAGTATCAGAAAAAACTCAATTAGTTACACAAGTGAAACAGTCACAAAATAAAGAGATTAAACTTTTATTAGAAGGGTTGAACTGTGCAAACTGTGCAAATAAAATTGAAGACCGTGTTAATCAATTAGCGTCAGTTGAAAGTGCTAATTTGAATTTTTCCACAAGCCAATTAAGTGTTACACTCGAGGATGGAGCAATCAAACAAGAAACACTCGTTGAGATAAAAAGTATTATTAATAAATTAGAGCCTGATGTAGTGGTATCAGAAAAAGTATCAACTGTTACTGGTAAAATCAGTTCATGCCAAGATAGTTCTTGTTCAACACACGATCATGATACACATGAGCATAGTCACGAACATTTTGATGCCGAGTCAGGGTTTAAAGGCTTTATTAAGGAAAATATCGCCTTGCTACTTGGAGTTATTGTGTTCATTATCACGAGTGTTGGTAATTGGCCAGCTGAAGTGCTGTTATATGCGATTAGTTATTTATTAATCGGAGGAAATGTGTTGACGACAGCATTTAAAAATATAATGCGTGGTGAATTTTTTGATGAAAACTTCTTGATGATGGTTGCCACTGTTGGAGCTTTTGCCATTGGAGAATACCCTGAGGCCATCGCCGTTATGTTATTTTATGAAATTGGTGAATTGTTCCAAGGTTATGCGGTTAATCGTTCACGTAAATCAATTAGTTCTTTACTTGATATTCGTGCAGATCATGCTAATTTAGTGACAACTGAGGGGGTAAAGGAAGTTTCGCCGGAAGAGGTATCGATTGATGACGTGATTATCGTAAAACCTGGTGAACGTGTACCACTAGATGGAATCGTGGTTGAGGGTGAAAGTTACTTAGATACATCGGCTTTAACAGGCGAGTCAGTGCCACGTCTTGTGCATGTGGGGGAGGAGATTTTAGCTGGATGTATTAATACGAATGCTTTAGTACGTGTTCGCGTCAGCGCAACTTATGGTGACTCAACGGTTGCTCGTATTTTGGAGCTAGTTGAAAATGCGTCATCTAAAAAAGCTCAAACTGAAAAATTTATTACGAAATTTGCTCGTGTTTATACACCAATAGTTGTGTTATTGGCAGTGGCGATTGCGATTATTCCAAGTTTAATTTTTGGGGCAGATTTTTCAACATGGCTATATCGTGCGTTAGTGTTCTTAGTTGTTTCATGTCCTTGTGCTTTAGTTGTTTCGATTCCGTTAGGATTCTTTGCAGGACTTGGTGGTGCTTCAAGTCTTGGTGTTCTTATTAAAGGAGGAAACTATTTAGAAGCATTAAATCATGTGGAGACAGTCGTTTTTGATAAAACAGGAACGTTAACAAAAGGTGTTTTTAAAGTAACACAGATTCACTCAGTCAACATGACTGAAGAAGATTTTATTCAAGTTGCTGCTCATGCTGAAAGTCATTCAACTCATCCGATTGCAAAATCGATTGTAGTTGCATATGGGAAAGAGTTAAGCACAGATCGTTTAACCAATTATGAAGATATCGCAGGTCAGGGGATTAAAGTTAAAGTTGATGATCAACAAGTTTTAATTGGAAATGCGACTTTAATGCAAAGTGCTAATTTAGAAGTTTCAGAAGTCGATGCAATTGGAACCATTATTCACATGGCGATTAATGGTGAGTACAAAGGATACATGGTTATTGCAGATGAGATTAAGGAAAGTTCTAAAGCGGCTATTGCAGAACTAAAAAAACGTGGTGTTTCTAAAGTTGTGATGTTAACAGGTGATCACAAATCAGTGGCTGATAAAGTAGCTAAAGAATTAGGGATTGATGAAGTTTATTCACAATTATTACCTCATCAAAAAGTAGAACATGTTGAAGCATTGCTCGCTAAAAAATCATCAGATCAAAATTTAGTCTTTGTTGGAGATGGAATGAATGACGCACCTGTTCTTGCTCGTGCTGATATCGGAGTTGCAATGGGGGGAATTGGATCTGATGCAGCCATTGAAGCAGCAGATGTGGTCCTAATGAAAGATGATCCAATGGCATTGGTTGATGCGATTGTTAAAGCAAAACAAACAAGCCGTATTTTATATCAAAATATTATCTTTGCTTTAGGTGTTAAAATTCTAGTTATGATACTTGGAGCTTTGGGATTTGCAACGATGTGGGCAGCTGTGTTTGCAGATGTTGGGGTTACTATTCTCGCTGTTATGAATAGTACACGCGCTTTAAAAAGAAAATAATAATTAAAAGGTATCTCATCATTTGGAGATACCTTTTAATTTATTTATAGTAATGGTTGATTGTTTGATAACGCTCACTTCTTACGTTTTAAATTTTCAATGTTGGTTTCTAATGTTAACAACGAAATAGTAAAAAGAAAATTAGGTTTCTAAAATTGCAATAATATGCCTATATAAAAAGATACATTATTGGATATATTTTTGTATCTAATTTTATATTTATAGAGTTTTAATTGTGAGTTGTTTGAATATCTTTAGAATTTCTTAAGTTTTATATAAGGTATTTCTTTATTTATTATTGTTAAGATATAAGTGTCTTAAAGATGTAGGAATAGTCAATCTTTAATTAGGTATTATCCTAGCAATTGAGGATGGTATAACTTACTGGCGGAAGAAAGCTACGATCTCACTTTTTAAGTGAGCCACATAGCGTAGGGAACCTACATAGCTCACAGCCGGGGTCCCCATTCTTAAGTTATTGTTGATAGGATAAGTTTTTAAATTAATAAAGTGAGGTGAGAAGTTTTCTAAGTTTGTTATATAATAATGGAAACACATGCTTAGAAAGAGGGTTTTTATGAGTCAGTCACATATTTTAATTGTTGAGGATGAAAAAGATATTGCATTAGCAATTGAAGCTTATTTAACAAATCAAGGATATAAGGTTAGTATTGCAGGTAATGGAATTGAAGCATTAGAAATTGTGGAAGCAACGCCAATTGATTTAGCCATTGTTGATGTCATGATGCCTAAAATGGATGGTATTACGTTTACGATGAAATTACGTGAACATCATCATTTTCCAGTGATTATGCTCTCAGCAAAATCGGAAGAGGTCGATCAAATTATGGGATTAAATATGGGGGCTGATGATTATGTGACGAAGCCATTTCGTCCATTAGAATTACTGGCTCGTGTCAACTCTCAACTTCGTCGTTATAAAAGGTTTTCAAATCTTTTAAATGAAGAAAGTTCAAATGTTATTACGATTGGTGGACTTGAATTAAATACTGAAACAAAGGAATTTACTGTAGACGGAAATGCAGTTAAATTAACGCCTATTGAGTACAAAATTTTGAACTTGTTAATGAAACATCCAGGTCGTGTTTTTCCTACGGAAGAAATTTATGAGCGTATTTGGAATGAAACTGCCATAAATACCGATACGATTATGGTTCATATTCGAAACATTCGAGAAAAAATAGAAATAAATCCGAAAAATCCAAAATATTTAAAGGTGGTGTGGGGAGTTGGATACAAACTCGAAAAGCAGTAATAAAATAAGTAAATGGATTGTTGGCATCATCTCCGTTTTAATAATAGGAATGATTTCAGGTTGGCTTTATTCACAGTATGAGAACATGGGGAAAATCGCTAAACAACAATCTGGAACTATATACACTGATCATGAGTTTTATACATATTTATCTGAATTAAGTTATACCTTATACTTTGATACCTTAAAACAGGAAAATAAAGAAATTAGTAATGAGGAATTAATTCAGATAACGACAAATGATTTAGAGTATTTATATGATAGGTACTATCATGAAACATCGATAGAAAATGTAGATTTTTATTATTTATCAACAGATGAGCAATATAAAGTTCTGATGAAATCTATCGGCTCATACGTTAAAAATAACTTAATTGATTCTAACTGGATTTTTGATCAGCTACAAAATATGGAGTACTTAGTCATTGATCAAACAGAGGGTTCGAACTATAAATATGGGAATCTTAATCTTGAAACATTGAACAATGCAAATTTAACTGCTTCACAATTAGAAAATTTAAAGAATCAATATCAGTCATTTGTTGTTTTAAATTATGATGCAAATGGAAATTTAACCGTGATAAATAACTATGAATTCGATTCTTCGACTAACGTGTATAATCACTTTGAGTATCAAGATGGCTATAAATTAGCTCCCATTAAAAACATGACGATTGTTTATGGGGTCCCTAAAATCTTAACCTATACAGATTATATCTGGCAGATGAATTATAGATATGATTGGTGGAGTATACAATCTGTTGTAGGCTATTTTAGTTGGATTGCGATTGCCTTAACAGCGATAACAGCTATTATTTTACCCATTAACGCTTTTAAACAAAGTAAGTTATTTACATGGATATTAAAAATTCCGTTTGAAATCATGCTCTTTTTATCCATCTTTTTGTTTCCGATTTTTATTGAGGCAATGCCAAGTCTAGTTCAATCTACACTTGAAGAGATGGAGTTTATGAATACTAGTTATTTAATCTTCCCTGAGAGTGTCCATCATTTAATTGCTCCAACATTTAATATCGTGATGTGGACTATCGTTTTATACTGGTTTTTCCTAGATTGTGTCTATCTTAAAAATCTATTTAAAATAGGATGGAAAGCAACAATAAAAACAAAATTTATCAGTATTAATCTCATGAGAGGGTTTGTAAGAAAAGGACGATTAATTTATCAAAATTTAGCTAATATTGATTTGAAAAATGCTAATACCAAAAAGTTAGCACTATTTTTAGGAATTCAATTTGTTATGATTAGTATCATGTGTTTAACTTGGTTTTTTGGTTTATTTATTGCTATCATTTACACAGGTTTCCTATTTGTTTACTTAAATAAAAAGATTAAAAAAATAGAATCAGATTATTCAAGGTTATTTGAAGTCACAAATGAAGTTGCAGAAGGAAACCTAGATGTGGTCATTGATGAAGACTTAGGAATTTTTAATTCATTTAAAGATGAAGTTGTTAATATTCAAAGTGGATTAAAAAAGGCAGTTCAAAATGAAGTGAAGAGTCAGCGCATGAAAACAGATTTAATAGCGAATGTTTCACATGATTTAAAAACACCTCTGACGTCAATTATTACATATGTTGATTTACTTAAAGATGAAAATTTAACTCATGAAAAACGAACACAGTACCTTGAAACATTAGACCAAAAATCGCAGCGACTAAAAATTTTAATTGAAGATTTATTTGAGATGAGTAAGGCAAGTAGTGGTAATATCACAATGAATTTACAGATGGTGGACGTGGTTTCTTTAATGAAACAAACGTTGCTTGAAACAGAGGATAAAATTGAAGAAGCGGGACTTATGATTCGCCGTCAATTTCCAGAACATAAAGTAATGATATCACTTGATAGTGAGCGTACATTCCGTGTGTTTGAAAACTTAATTTCAAATATGACAAAGTATGCAATGGCTAGAACACGTGCTTATATTGATATTGTGGATGATGAAGAAATAGTTCAAATTATTTTTAAAAATATGTCGGCTGAGGAAATCAATGTTAATGTCGATGAACTAGTGGAACGATTTGTAAGAGGAGATCAATCTCGTCATACAGAGGGATCAGGTCTTGGACTTGCGATTGCAAAAAGTTTTGTGGAATTACAAGGTGGACAATTTGTGGTTCAGGTCGATGGAGACTTGTTTAAAGTCATCATCACGTTTAGTAAATAACTAAAGGCATCGAGATTCTTCTCGGTGCTTTTTAATGTGAATTATGATAGAATTTGTTTTGTTAACGGAAGTGGGGAATTAGGGTGATTTTAGGAATATTATTTATCTTTGGATTTTTAGTTTATCGAATTAGTTGTAGTTTGAAATTTAAGACATTTAATGTATGGCGTGAAGTAGCGATCTGGATATTTTTTATTTACTTGGTTGTTGTAGCGAATTTAACTTTGTTTAAGCACGGCGTTTTTGAGTATCCAATTTCTATACAGCAGTTGATAGATAGGGTGAATTTGGTTCCACTTGTAGAAACTTATAAAATGTTAACTGATGGTTGGATTGTGGCGTATTCTTGGTACCAAGTGATTGCGAATATTTTAGTATTAATACCGCTGGGCTTTTTAACGCCAATCTTATTTAAATCGTTAACTAAGTGGTGGCATATTTTAATTGTTGGATGTAGTACCTCATTATTAATCGAAGTATTCCAAATCTTAACGCCTCAAAATGTTGTAGATGTGGATGATTTAATTTTTAATACATTGGGAGCTATGATTGGATACGGTGTGTATCTACTATTTATAAAGCTAGTTAAGTATTTCAAGTTGATGAATGTTGTGGAAAAGTTTGAGGTTCCGTTGAAAAAGCCTATTATTAGAGTCGCGAGTGTTCCAATTAGTATTATGGTTTTGATCTCCTGTTTGGCATCGATATTGGCTTATTATGAATCTACACTGTGTGCTAGTTTAAGTGATGAAGAACTAGTAACAGCCCATTTATCTTATGAGGGTGAAATTATTTCAACATCTTTGGAGGATTATCGTCTAATTTTAAAGGATGATGGTGAGTATTTAGACTTAGATATTTATCAAGAGCTACCGCTTAATCGTGTCCGCATGATTGGTGGGAGTCAGTGGCATCCTGAATATAATGAAATGAATTATGAATTTATGTTTTTGACTGATGATTTTAGAGTCGATGATGAAGCAATCTTTGTGATATTTGGAAAAAATGAAGCAGCAACTCAGATTAAAATCACGTATTTAGAAGAAGAATATATAGAAGAACTTTCGCCTGGAAATTTCTTAGTTGTTTATCCAAAAATTATTTTAATGGATGACGATAGCTTGTATCAGTTGTATGACAGTAAAGAGTCGAAAAATTTTGAAGTTGAATTTTTAAGTGAAAATGGAGAAGTGGTGAATAGTTTATGAAAGTATTAAATATGGGTTCATGTAACATTGATTATATTTATGAAGTTGACCATATGGTTAAACCCGGTGAAACGCAGTCTGTAAGTTCACTGCAAGTTGTTAGTGGTGGTAAAGGATTAAATCAATCGATTGCTCTTGCTAAGGCAGGCGTTAATGTTTATCATGCCGGATTAATTGGAGCAGACGGTGGAATTTTAAAAGAAGCATTAACATCTCACGGAGCCAATTGTGAGTATTTAAAAGAAGTGGATGAGAAGTCGGGACATGCGATTATTCAAATTGATCGTCGTGGAGAAAACTGTATCTTAGTTTATCCGGGAGCTAATCATTGTTTTACAGAAGCAAAAGTTGATGAGATTTTATCAGATTTTAATGAAGGTGATTTATTACTGTTACAAAATGAGATTAATTTAATGGATTATATCGTCAAATCAGCTCATGAACGTGGTTTGAAAATCGCACTTAATCCCGCTCCATTTAACGATAAAGTGAAAGCAATTGATTTATCTTTGATTGATTATCTTGTCGTTAATGAAATAGAGGGATGTGATTTGGCAAATGAGGAAGATGAGTCAAAGGTAATAGATACTTTAAAATCCATGTATCCACAGACACATATTTTATTAACACTTGGAAGTAAGGGGTGCCTTTATACACAGGGAGAAATGGTTATTAAACAAGAAGCATACAAAGTAGAAGCTGTGGATACAACAGCAGCGGGAGATACGTTCATTGGATATTTTATTGCTGGATTAGTTGAAGGATATGAGATTAAAGAGTGTTTAGAATTAGCAGCTCGTGCTTCTTCAATAACGGTGACGAGAAAAGGATCATCCTCTTCTATTCCAACAATAGAGGAAGTGAGACAGTTATAAAGGGGAGTATGGATGAGAAGAAAGTTAGCAGTGATTGTTTGTTTGCTTTGGATGGCATTTATTTTTTATCAATCTTCACAAACTTCACAACAATCAAATGAACTGAGTCATGAAATTGTCAATTATATTGGTAGCCAACAAAAAGAAGAAACGAAAGTTGAAACACCTGAATCAATGGTGATACAGGAAAGTAAATGGAGCTTCGAACAAGTTAACGTGTTTATTCGCAAAAGTGCCCACGCGTTTGAGTTTTTTATTTTAGCTATTTTATTAGCTTGGGTTTTGATAGAATATCATATTTCAGGATGGAAAGTTACTGTTATGACACTACTAGCTGTGTTGCTTTATGCAATAAGTGATGAATTTCATCAGTTATTTGTTGAAGGAAGAAGTGCTAGGATTTTTGATGTCACGGTAGATTTTGTTGGTGGGGTTATTGGAATTTCATTCGTTCAACTTATATTAAAAATAAGGCAAATAAAAAGCAGGAGATAATCCTGCTTTTTATTTGGAGTTTGATAAGAAGTGTATTAGTTCTTTTTGATTTCTGCGTAGAGGAGATTTTTTATATCGAATGATTCCAAGTTCACTTTTAATTGTTGGTTTAATCGGGATAACAACAATTCCATGTTGATTAAAACTATTTAACTGTTGGCTCATTAGTAAACTAATCATGTCCCCATTGATGACGGAACTTAAAATGGTTTCAATTCGTGCTGTTTGAAGTATTTTAGGATAAAATCCTGCATCTTGGCAAGATTTTAAACAGAGTGTATAAATTCCCGTATGTTTATTCATAAAAATAAATGATTCATCTTTTAAATCCGTTAAAGAAATTTCTGTGGTATTAGAAAATGGATGATGGATAGGTAATAGAGCGACCAGTTCATCTTCTGCAATTTTATAAAAGTCAAATTCCTTCTCATCTATATATTCTTTTCTAATAATTCCAAGATCATAGACTCGATGTTTTAGGCCTGTAATAATTGCTTCTTCTTCAAGTTCTTGAATAGAGAGATTCAGATTTGGATACTGATTTTTAAACTTTTGTAGAGGTGCCAATAGATGATAGGGTGCTAAAACGGGTAAAGTGGCTAATTTAATGCTTCCACGTCCATTCATTGTAAATGGTTGAATAGTGTGTAACATCTCCTCATAACAGAGTATCATTTTTTGGGATTCTTCATAAAAAACTTTCCCGGCTTCGGTTAATACAATAGAGCGTTTACTACGGTCGAATAAAATAATATCTAATTCATTCTCTAGAGCAATAATTTTTTTTGAAAGCGAGGATTGAGAAATATTTAACACTTCAGCTGCTTGTAAATACGTTTGATGTTCAATGATTGAGATAAAATATTTTAATTGTTCAATTTGCATAAGAGTACCTGACCTATTCCAATTTGGAATAGATTATAGCAAATATGAAATTGATTGTCTATCTGATTAGAAGATAAAATTGAATTAAAGCTTTTATGAAAATAAAGGAGCGAGTTAATAAAATGGCTAACCAAATTCATGATTTAAGGAGTGCTATTGAATTTTTAAAACAACATGAAAATCAAATCGTTTATACAAATTCAGAAGTTGATTGCGAAGCTGAAATTTCGGGGATTTACCGTTATGTTGGAGCGGGAGGAACAGTTATGCGTCCAACTAAAATCGGTCCAGCTATGTTATTTAATCATGTAAAAGATTATGAACATTCAAAAGTGTTAATCGGTTTATTCGCATCTCGCGAACGCGTCGGATTAATGCTCGGTTGTGAGCCTGATCGTCTTGGATTTTTATTAAATGATGCTTTAAATCATCCAGTTGATCCTATTGAAATTCCACAAGCAAAGGCAAAGTGTCAGGAAGTCGTTCATTTATCAACAGATGAAGGATTTGATATCCGAAAAATCTTACCGGCACCCAAAAATACACTAGAAGATGCAGGCCCTTATATTACGATGGGACTCTGTTATGCAAGTGATCCAGATACGAAAGCTGGAGATATTACGATTCATCGCTTGTGCTTACAATCTAAGGATGAATTAACAATGTTTTTTACGCCTGGTGTTCGTCATATTGACGCGTTTAGAAAGAAAGCTGAGGGAAATCAAAATAATTTACCTATTTCAATTAGTATTGGAGTCGATCCAGCAATTTATGTAACTTCTTGTTTTGAACCGCCTGCTACTCCTCTTGGATTCAATGAATTAAGTATTGCAGGTGGCCTTCGAGGGAAACCAGTTGAATTGACAAAGTGTTTAACAATCGATGAAATGGCAATTGCAAATGCTGAGTATGTGATTGAAGGTGAACTTGTTTTCGGTCAACGTATGCGTGAAGATATTAATACGAATACTGGAAAAGCAATGCCTGAGTTCCCTGGCTATACGGGCGTTGCGGATCAAGCTTTACCTGTGATTAAAGTGAAGGCCATTACTCATCGAAAAAATCCAATCATGCAAACATGTATTGGCCCAAGTGAGGAACATGTAAATTTAGCAGGGATTCCTACTGAAGCTAGCATCTTAAATATGGTAGAACGTGCTATGCCAGGGCGTGTTTTAAATGTATACGCACATTCATCAGGTGGAGGAAAATATTTAGCAATCTTACAATTCAAAAAATCAATTCCAAGTGATGAGGGAAGACAACGTCAGGCTGCCTTAGTAGCATTCTCTGCCTTTCCAGAGTTAAAACATGTTATCTTAGTCGATGAAGATGTGGATATCTTTGATTCAAATGATGTTTTATGGGCATTAACAACTAGATATCAAGGTGATTTAGATACTGTTTTTATTCCAGGTGTTCGTTGTCATCCACTCGATCCATCTTCATCTAATTTATATCATCCAAGCATTTTGAGTACAGGGATTGCTTGCAAAACCATTTATGATTGTACCGTACCATTTATACAAAAAGAGCGATTTAAACGTTCAAGTTTTAAAGAAGTTAACTTATCAGATTATGATATTAAGCCGTTAAAATAAGAGGGGGAATTTATAATGACTAAACAAAAGCGTCCATTCAAAGAAAATTTATTAGACGTAACAAACATTGAGCCTAAATATTTGGATATTTCATATGCGACATTAAGTGAAAGACAAAAGCTAGATATCTATTTACCAAGTGTTGATGAGGGGCCGTTCCCCGTTATTGTTCATATTCATGGTGGAGCATTCAAAATGGGAAATAAGCGTGATGAACAATTAACGAGTATTTTATTAGGGCTTAAACGAGGATATGCCATTGTATCAGTTAATTACCGATTAAGCCAAGAAGCAAAGTTTCCAGCAGCGGTCGAGGATGTAAAAGCAGCTATTCGTTTTATTAAAGCAAATGCCAAAAAGTATCAGTTGAATCCGAATAAAATTGCAGTATGGGGTGGTTCTGCAGGTGGACATTTATCAGCAATGGTTGGAGTAACTTCACATCTAAGTCTATTTGAACATCCACAATTAGGGAATATAGAGCAATCATCGGCTGTTCAAGCAGTTGTAGATTGGTTTGGACCGATTAACTTTTTAACGATGGATGAGCAGTTTAAAGAACTTGAGGTTAATCCTAAATTAGGTATCACTTGTTCTATTAATTCACCAGAATCTGAGTATATTGGAACGTTAATTACAGAAGTACCTGACTTAGTTCAAAAAAGTAATCCTGAAACTTACATTGATGCTTCTAATCCACCATTCTTTATTCAACACGGAACAGCAGATGGGAATATTCCATATCTTCAATCGGTGTATTTCTCAAATAAATTAAAAGAAGTGATAGGCGAAAATAAGGTCTACTTTGAATTACTTGAGGGAGCAGGACATGGAGATGGGGTCTTCTCAGACAAACTGTATTTTACAGCTTCAGAAAATTTAGAAAAAGTATTTGTATTTTTAGATTCAGTTTTAAAATAAAGTAACAGATATCCTTAGGAAAAAGTCCTTGGGAAACTAAATAAAAATTATGAAAGCAGAATGTGTGAATTTACATTCTGCTTTTTGTTGTAAAACGCTATCATAAAATGTAAAATATAGGAAGGAAATGAAAGGAGAGAGAAGTTATGAGTAAAATTTTTGACGGTAAATTAAAAAGAGTAGGGGGCGTTCGACATTCTGAATACAGTGAGTATTTAGAAAGAAAAAAGCATGGTGATTTTGTCGTAAAAGGTGGTGTCTTCACAGATAGTGAGCGTGCCTTTTATTCAAAGCTAGAATTAGTAACAGAAAGATTTCCACTTCGACCATTAGTGAAAGTAGCATTAAAAGATATATTTGATATTAAAGACAGCTTTCTGAATCATAATCAAATTCATTTAGAAAGATTAAAAAATTATTACATTGATTTCTTAGTTTGTGATGAAGAAACAATGATCCCATTATTAGCAATCTTTTTAGGCAAACATAATTTAGATGAAATGAAATTTATCGAGGGATTATTCGAAGAATTCGAGATTAATATCGCTCATGTCGAAGAAAAAGAAGAATACAATGTAATTGAATTAATTCAAATAATGGAGTTAAATATTGATATGAAAAGTTTAATCAAGTAGGTGAGATAAAGATGAAGTATGATGTTATTGTAATTGGATCAGGACTTGGCGGATTAACATGTGCTTCTCATCTATCAGTACTTGGGTACAAAGTCGCAGTGTTTGAACAACATTTTTTAGCAGGAGGATATGCGACAAATTTTAAGCGACATGGATATGAATTTGATGTTTCACTACATGGAATTGGTGGTTTACAACCAGGAGGAAATGTTTATAGTATTTTACAAGCATGTCACGTACTAGATAAAATAAAACCGATAAAAAATAAATTAGCTTATCAGGTTGAATGGAAAGGAAAGCTCATTGAAATTCCGAATGATTTAAATAAATATCAAGAACTCTTGATTGAATTGTTTAAAGAATATGAAAAAGAAATTATGAACTTATTTAAGGGGATTACACGGTTTGAAAATGGATTTAATCGATTCATTTTACAAAGTCATAAAGGAGTATTGAATAAAGTTCATCCTGATGTAGCGCTATTTATGAGTTGGTCGATGAAAACAACAGATGAAGTCATCAGAAAATACGTTAACGATGATGAATTTATACGCTTCTTCACGACTCTATGGTCGTACTATGGGTTGCCCCCTAAGCAACTTAGTGCCATTTATTTTTTTATTCCATGGGTTAGCTATCACCATCATGGAAAGTTTTATATTCAGGGTGGCGGTGGAAAACTATCAAATGCTTTTGTAGACGTTATTCATGAGCATGGAGGAAAAGTCTTCTTAAAATCAGAGGTAGTCGAAATTACTTTAAAGCATCAACAAGCAAGTGGCATCAAGTTGAAAGATGGAACACAGTATGAAGCTGATATCATTGTTTCAAATGTTAATCCGATCACGTTAAGTACTTTATTACCGACTAATGATTTGAAAATAAAACCTCAAGAAATCGGATGCAGTTTAAGTCAACTTTACTTAGCCTTAGACTGCCATTCATCTAAGTTGAAAATTCCAGAAGAGGAAGTTTTCTTCTTAGGAGGAGACACACCTGAACAAGATTATGAAATGACCTTAAATCAACAATTTGATACATGTGGATTTTTATTAACGAATTATGGTTCAATTGATTCAAATTTCGAAGGAATCTTGACTATGACGTATTTAGATAATTATGAGAGGTGGCCAAGCGAAAAAACACAATATAAGTTGAAAAAAGAAGAAGTTACTCAAATGATGTTAGCAAGGTTAGAAAAAATGTATCCTGGCATCACATCTCATATCGTGGTTAAGGAATTAGGAACGCCTAAAACGATGGAGCGATACACTAAAAATCCTAAAGGTGCTGTTTATGGATATGCCCAAACAGTGAAACAATCAGGAAGATATAGATTGAAAAATCAAACAAATATTTCAAATTTATTTATGAGTAGTGCTTGGAATAATCCAGGTGGTGGTTATGAAGGTGTTATTTCCTCGGGAATAATGACGGCTAGACGAATTCATTTAATGAATTATAAATAATTTTGACGAAATGATTTTATAAGCTTAAAGGGATGCTATAATACCCCTGTATAGGAGGGGATTTTATGAGGCATTTTTTGGGGGATTATACGTATCGATTTTACCTTGTGGTTTTAAAGTTAGTTTTAACAATTGTCCCAACAATTTCGATTGTTTTAGTCGTTCTAAATCTATTTTTCTATCAAAATGATTATCAGGTTAATTCGATTCAATTTTTTTCAATGATTTTACTTGCTATTCTTAGAAATTGGATTAGTGTTGTTATTTCATGTATTTTTTGGGTTAGTGCAGTCTTTGTTTTATTGAAGATATGTCATGTTGAAATAGGTGAAGAGAAAATTGAATCACTAGAACATCTTTTTAAACGTTCGAAAACGTCAAGTTCAATTTCAATGATTGAAACGATTTTAGAAATGTTAGGGATTATCTTTTTAGTTTGGCTTCTTTATTTTAACCCTGAGTATATTTCAAGCTATAGTATAAAGGACAATCGCTTGATTCCATTAACTCCCTTATTTAATAGTAGTGTATTAATTTTTTATCATCCCATGATCATAGCTGTTTATAGCGTTGGTTTTATTTTATCAATTGGAAAATTATTGATAAGAAGATGGTCGCTTGGTTTAGCTATTTTACATTTTGTTTATAAAGCAGGAGTTTGTCTGCTGCTTTGCTTCATTATAATGAATCAATCAGTTTTTAATCCCGAATTTTTTGAGGAAATCTTTATTTATCCTCCTCAAAAAATCATGCTTCACTTTGACATATTCAGCAATGTTATTATAGCAATCATTATCGGGATTACTTTTTTTGATGTGATAAGACCATTCTCAAAAGTTATTAAAGAAATCTAGGAGGCGGATTTATGTTGCTGGATGGATTATCCCTTCTTTTCTAAAATTTTAAAGAAAAGAAGGGGACTTATTTGAAAGATAAATTGAATCAATTAGCAATTCCATTAATGTTAAATAATGTGTTAGGCCTATTAATTGGACTTTGTGATCAGGCAATGATTGGACATGTTTCAATAACAGGGTTTGCAGCTGTTGGAATTGTAGCAGGAATTATTAATAGTTTATCTGGTGTGTTAGGGAGCATATCTATCACTTTTAATATTTTAGGGGCTCGTGCGAAAGGTGTTGAGGATGATGAATTATTGGAATCATATTACCAAATTCATCTGATACAAAGTTTAATGATTGGCCTCATCTTTACTAGTTTTGTTTTTCTTTTTGGAAGACCTATTCTTCAAATTGTTTATCAAATAGAAGGAAAAGTATTAGATGAAGCCATGAGTTATGCCTTTATTTTTAGCATGACACTTGGATTAAACTTACTTCTATTTACGGGTTCAGCCTATTTTAAAATAATGAATCAAACAAAGTATATTTTAATTAGTAACTTAACAGCGGCTATTTTAAATGTTATCTTTGATTATATTTTAATTTTTGGTTTGTTTGGATTGAAGCCACTTGGGATTATTGGAAATGCGATGGGTTCTGTATTAGCACTTCTTGTTAATCTATGTATCTATTTCTTTGTTTTAAAAATGAGAATACGTAAGAAACCTAAGGCGCTAAATTTAGAACATCTTAAGTGTTCATTAAAATTATCCATGCCATTAATGATTCAAGAATTCCTTGAAAGTACGGTTATTGTGCTAATTATAGGGGCATTAGTTGCCAGAATTGGATTACTTGAAGTGGCGGTTTATCAGCTATTGACGATGATTATTGAGATTACATTGATGCCTACGTATGCGTATGGGCAAGGAGTATTGACCCTCATTGGAGAAGGGATAGAAAATTCGTCTAAAATTTTGTATCAGGGAATTATAAGGGCGCTTCTTTTTTACTTTATTTTCGCTACTTGTTTTATGATAAATCGTGAATCATTATTAGGGTTTATCACAAATCAGTCTGTGATGATTGAGACAGCAAGTAGCTACTTACCGTTTGTATACCTCATCTCAGTTTTATTCATTCCAATGACGTTGTATAAATTTAAATTACAAGCCATTGGTTCCACGAAAAGAGTCATTGCTGATACTTTAATTAGTTATAGTATAGGTCTTTTAGTTACATTTTTATTGGGTTTAATTACTCAACGATTACTTAGTATTTATATTGGACTAGGGAGTGCCTATTGTATTTGTCTATTTCTATTTAGAAGCCATTCGTTTAAAGTTTAATAAATTTAAAAATCACTCTTCTTATTTGATGAGTGATTTTTTTAGTGGGTTACTATCAAATTTTTAAATATATTTGATGAAAAATGATATTAGAGTAAGGATTATATATAAAGTAGGCAAATGCTTAAATTACAGTTTATGAAATCTTTTAAATCAAGAATAAAGCACGATGAAATAGAGATTATGCTCATCTCATTTTTAGAGGGATTAAAATAATTTCTAAATTCAGAAACTATAAAGGATTTATTCTTCATATCTTCTTTATATTTATTTGATAAAATGATGAAGTGACTAAAAAAGGAGTTGTTTGGGTGAATATTTTATTAATTGAAGATGAAGTGCTGGTTTTAGATGCATTAAAAGCTTACCTTGAACGTGAGCAATATCGAGTATTTGTAGCAACAACAGGAAATGAAGGATTGACTATTTTTGAAAAAGAAAAAATAGATTTCGTTATTTTAGACCTCATGCTACCCGATATGAAAGGGGAAGAGATTTGCCAACAAATTCGTGCTATTTCGGATGTTTACTTGTTCATGTTAACAGCTAAAGGGAGTCTTGAACATCGAATTTTAGGATTAAATTTAGGAGCTGATGATTATCTAGTTAAACCATTTAGTCCTCGTGAACTAGTCGCGCGGATTAAAACAGTGGTTAGAAGAATGAATGGACCTTTACAAAATATAAACCTATATGATGATGGTTATTTACTGATTGATCAATCCAAAAGAATCGTTAAAGTTCAAGAAGAAATCGTTCCCTTTACAACAACCGAATTTAATTTGCTCGTTTTGTTAATGGATAATAAAGGTAAAGTTTTGACGCGAGAACAATTGATTAATCAGATACTCGGTTTTGATTTTAATGGCTATGATCGCACAATTGATGTGCATATCAAAAATATTCGTAAAAAAATTGAACAAGATACAAAACAGCCCCGCTATATAGTGACTGTTATGAAAGTGGGATATAAATTTGGGGGCACTTTTAATGGTTAGTATTAGAAGACAATTAACTGTCATGTTTTTTGGATGTGCTAATTTAACCGCTATTTTGATTTATTATTTTGTCAATGTAACCATTTGTTCTCAAATAGATGAGTATATGATGGAAAATCAGGAAAAACGTAATGAACGCTTGGTCACCTATTTTGAAGATTATTATCAGAAAAATAAGCAGTTCTCATCTGATGCAGGTTCCGAACTAATGCACGAAGCTTATATGAATCAATTTTGTTTGATTTTAATGGATTCAAATCAAAATGTCATTTGGGGGATGAGTCCCGATTCAATAAAAGGAGATAGTATGGCTCCAATATCTGGGGACTATCAGGCAAAGATATACGAACTAAAAGTAGATGATGAGCTAATTGGATATTTAGAAATTGGTCAGCATACCCCATTATTATTATCTCAACAAGATCTTGATTTTAAAGAATCGATTAATCGAAGTATGATATTAAGTACGCTAGTCGCAATTGTGATTATTTTAGGATTGAGTATTCTATTCTCTAAACCTTTATCAAAGGCAATTCATGACGTTTCAAATATGGCATTTAAAATCTCAAAGGGAGTATTTGATTTACGGATTCAACGTAAAAGTAAAATTCGAGAAATACAAATTTTAAATAATAGTATTAATGAATTAGCAGATAAGTTACAACAACAGGATACATTAAGAAAACAATTAATCTCTGATGTATCACATGAGTTAAGAACGCCATTAAATATTCTACAAACTAATTTTGAGGCGATGATTGATGGAGTATTGCCATTAAATCAAGAACGATTACAATCGCTTAATAGTGAGGTCATTCGCTTTGGAGAATTATTAAAAAATCTAGAAGTGTTGAAGAGATTCGATTCGGGAGATGAAAAATCGATGTATGCCCCATTATCTTTATTTGAGCTGATTAACGGGATGGAATCAGAAATAAAAGCTCTATTATCCCAAAAATATATTCAGTATGAATTTAATTCAAGTCTTCTAGAAACAGATCTTATCATTGGAAATTCAAATCAAATTAAACAGGTTATCTTAAATTTAGTTTCAAATAGTTTTAAATTTACCAAAGAATATGGGGTTGTTTTAATTAAGTTATCCAAAACATCAGATGAAATTATTTTACATGTTGAAGATAATGGAATAGGGATTAAAGAAGATGAAATACCCTATCTATTTGAACGATTTTATCGCTCAGATCAGATTCGTCATCAAACAGAGGGTAGCGGCATCGGCTTAAGTATTGTAAAAAAAATTATTGATTTACATGATGCAAAGGTTGAAATTAAAAGTGAAGTGGGGGCAGGAACAATTGTTGAAATTCATTTTTTAAAAGTTATTTAATTTCTTCATATTATCTTTATATCTTTTTGTTATTGTGTTAGGGAAGAGGTGTTGAAGATGAAAAAAATGACCTTTGTAATTGAAGGTATGAGTTGTATGAGCTGCAAGCAAACGATTGAAAAACGATTAAAAAAGCAAAATGGAATCAAAAAAGTGGGAATTAACTATGAAGCAAAACGGTTGAGTATTACATTTGACGAATCTTTAATTTCTATAGAACACTTAAAATTAGAGTTAGAGTTATTAGGGTATCAATTAAAAACTGAAAAAGAGGCAAGAGAAGATAAAAAATTAATCCTATTAGCCATTATTTTAATAGCAATTATCTATTTTTTATTTGAACGAGTTACTCCAGATTTTAGTGGATTATTAACCTCAAATCAAAACCTAAGTTATATTATTTTATTTATTATTGGGATTACGACTTCTTTTCACTGTGTCTCTATGTGTGGAAGTCTTGCTCTTTCACAAGTGATTCATCATGAAAATCAAGTTAAACGAAACATTCTTTATAATTTAGGACGTATTATTTCGTATACCCTACTAGGGGGTATCATTGGATTGCTTGGATGGTTTGTCACAACGGATATTCCATTCTTTAATTTGATGCCAATTATTTTAGGGATTATTATGATTGTCATGGGATTAAGTAAATTCGGATTAATTAGAGAATTAAAAATACCAATGTTTAAATTAGGACGATATAAATCAAAGTTCCAATGTCAAGGACCTTTTATTTTAGGTCTTGCTAATGGACTAATGCCATGTGGGCCATTACAACTCATGCAGTTGTATGCATTAGGAACTGGTACTTTTATACAAGGGGCATTAGCGATGTTTTTCTTTAGTCTTGGAACAGTTCCGTTAATGCTAGGGCTTGGTTTGTTTTTAAATAAACTATCTGCTTTTTCGCGGACATTTGTCTTTAAACTAGGAGCTATCCTAATTATCTTTTTAGGAATCAATATGACATTAAATGGATTAACAACGATTGGCTTCGGTTCAACTTTAAGTTTGCAAACTGAATCTCGAATTGAAGCAGAAATGATGGAGGGGAAGCAGGTCGTCGAATTTGATCTAGGTCGTCGTAATTACGAAGAGATTGTTGTTCAAAAAGGAGTGCCTGTTGAGCTAATAATCAACGCCAGTCAAGGAACGCTCAATGGTTGTAATCGTACACTTATTTTAAAAGATTTTAATTTGAAATCAGATTTAAAAGTTGGAGAGAATGTAATTAAATTTATGCCAACTAAAACAGGGACCTTTACCTATTCATGTTGGATGGGAATGATTCGAAATACAATTAAAGTAATTGATTAAAAAATTGGGATTTTTTTTAAAATCCCAATTTTTTTATAATAAGTTTTTGGTTGACAATAATAAGAATGGCATTATAATATAACCATAGACCCCCACCCCGGGGGAGGGAGGTATAGTTAATGAACGAAGAACGAAAAAAAGCACTACAATCATTAAAAACAGCTAAAGGTCAAATAGATGGAATTATTAAAATGATTGAAGAAGAACGTTACTGCATGGATATTTCAAATCAAATTGTAGCAGCGCAAGCGTTACTAAAACGTTCGAATCTTTTAATTTTAAAACAACATTTAAATCATTGTGTGAAACAGGCTGTTATAAACGGTGAAAGCGACGAGAAAATAGATGAAATTATGACCATACTCGAAAAAGCAATGTCTAAATAAAGTGAGGTGATATTATGGAAAGTAAGTCAATGAAAATTGAAGGAATGACCTGTTCTGCTTGCGCAAATCGGGTTGAAAAAGTTGTTTCTAAATTAGATGGCGTAAATAAAGCCTCTGTAAACTTCGCAACTGAAACTTTGAGTGTTGAATACGAGACTAGAAAAGTAACGGAGCAAAACATTCAAGAAGCAGTAGAAAAAGCAGGGTATAAAATTCATAAGAATATGAAGACCTATACAATAGATGTTAAGGGAATGACCTGTTCTGCTTGCGCAAATCGCATTGAAAAAGTAACCGGAAAAATTTTAGGTGTTGAAAATTCAACCGTCAACTTTGCAACCGAAAAATTAACAGTTACGCTTGATGAAAATCAAGTGACATACGGTCAAATTAAAGCAGCCGTAGAAAAAGCAGGGTACGAGATAATTAAAGAAGAACAAAAAGAAACAGAAGTGAAAACAAAAGATGAATCATCAAAATTATTAACTCGTTTCATTGTTTCTTTAATTTTTGCAGTCCCATTATTAATTATTTCAATGGGACACATGGTAGGAATGCCTCTTCCAAAAATGATTGATCCGATGATGAATCCTTTAAACTTTGCACTCATCCAACTTGTTTTAACGTTACCTGTTGTGATTGCAGGGTATAAGTTCTATAAAATTGGATTAAAAAATTTAATTAAACTAAGCCCTAACATGGATTCTTTAATTGCTATAGGAACATTAACAGCATTTTTCTACAGTGTATTCGGAATTTATATGATTACAAAAGGTGATACATCGTACGCTATGCACTTATATTTTGAGTCAGCAGCCGTTATCTTAACGTTAATTACGCTAGGTAAATATTTAGAAGCTGTTTCGAAAGGAAAAACATCTCAAGCTATTCAAGCTTTAATGGGATTGGCTCCAAAGACTGCAACCATTGAACGTCGTGGCCAAGAGTTAGTGTTACCGATTGAAGAAGTATTAGTTGGAGATATCGTAATTGTAAAACCAGGTGAAAAATTACCGGTAGATGGCGTGGTAATAGAAGGAAGCAGTGCCGTGGATGAATCGATGTTAACAGGTGAAAGTATTCCGGTCGAGAAGTCTGAAGGTAGCTTAGTCATTGGTGCTAGTCTCAACAAGACAGGATACATCAAATATCAAGCGACAAAGGTTGGGAAAGATACAGCTCTCTCTCAAATCGTAAAACTTGTGGAAGATGCTCAGGGACAAAAAGCACCAATTGCTAAAATGGCAGATATTATTTCGTCATACTTCGTGCCGATTGTTATTGGACTTGCCATTATCTCCTCGTTAGCTTGGTTATTTGCCGGAGAAACAGGAGTCTTTGCATTATCAATCTTCATTGCTGTTTTAGTTATTGCCTGTCCTTGTGCTTTAGGACTGGCAACCCCAACTGCCATTATGGTTGGAACCGGAAAAGGTGCTGAATATGGGGTCTTAATCAAAGGTGGAGAAGCATTAGAGACAACGTATAAATTAAATACCGTTGTCTTTGATAAAACAGGAACAATTACAGAAGGTAAACCAAAAGTAACAGATATTATTACTATTGATACATTAGAAGATGAGATTTTAGCGTTAGCAGCAAGCGCGGAAAAAGGATCAGAACATCCACTTGGAGAAGCTATTGTACGCGCAGCAGAAGAACGTAACTTATCATTTAGAAGTATTAGTCAATTTAATGCGATTCCAGGACACGGGATTGAAGTTTTAATTGATAAAAGAGATATTTTATTAGGTAATAAAAAATTAATGAATGAGAAAAATATTGATATTAGTTCTGTTAATCTCCAAGCAGATCAATTAGCAACAGATGGAAAAACACCCATGTATATTGCAGTTGATAATAAGTTAGCCGGAATTATTGCTGTAGCTGATACGGTGAAACCAAGTAGCCAAAAGGCAATTGAAACGCTACATGCGATGGGAATCAAAGTAGCGATGATTACAGGTGATAATAAAAAAACGGCAGAAGCTATTGCCAAGCAAGTGAAAATAGACATTGTTTTAGCAGATGTTTTACCTGCTGATAAAGCAAATGAAGTAAAAAAACTTCAAGCTAATGGTGATTTAGTTGCCATGGTTGGTGATGGAATTAATGATGCACCGGCTTTAGCACAAGCTAATGTTGGAATTGCGATTGGAAGTGGAACTGACGTTGCAATTGAATCAGCAGATATCGTCTTAATGAGAAGCGACTTAATGGACGTTTCGACAGCGATTAAATTAAGTAAAGCAACGATTCGTAATATTAAACAGAACTTATTCTGGGCATTTGGATATAATATTTTAGGAATTCCAGTTGCGATGGGAATATTACATATCTTTGGAGGGCCGTTATTAAATCCAATGATTGCAGCGGCTGCCATGAGTTTAAGTTCTGTTTCAGTTTTATTAAATGCATTAAGATTACGTAATTTTAATGCTTAAAAGTTAAGGAGGAATTAAAGATGAAAAAGAAAATTCAATTAGATGGTATGAGCTGTGGACACTGTGTGGCACATGTTAAAGAAGCATTAGAAACATTAGAAAATACAACAGATATCCAAGTTGAATTAGGAACACAGTCAGTACTTGTTGAAACAGGAGCAACTGATGAATTAATCCGTCAAGCAATTGATGAGGCAGGATATACAGTCGTATCGATTGACTAATAAAGTTTTGAATTAATCTAGCTCATAACAAAAAGCTGTTCACAATACTGTGGACAGCTTTTTGTTGTGTTAAAAATAAGGTAATAAAATAAACCATAATAGATGAAGGCAGTTAATAAAGAAATAAAATCCAAGTAAGATGAAGATACAAAAGTTTGTTAACTTAATCATCTTTGGAGTTGCAGATTGTAATCGATAATAAAGATAAATGAATAGCAGAGCCGGGATTATTCCCTTAACAAAAAAGGTTGCAAAACTATTTTCTATGATTGAAGCCATTACAGGATTAGCCTCGATAATAAGCCCAGTACGAACTAAGATGAGCGTTAATAAAATATCACTAATATTTAAAATATATAGGATAATGAGCTTGATTTTTATCGTACTTAAACTGGATTGTTTGATAAACTGAAACATTTGTAACCCCTCCACCTTCACAAAGATCTTCTTATATTTAATATAGGGTGGTCGAGTTATTTATATTCACTTATCTTACAAATTTGTAAGAGAGTTCAATAGGTAATGTAAGACGTACTTTGTATAATGAAGACTATAACATGAACAATAAGGAGGTAGGGTTTTGCTTAAATTAAGTTCATTTCAATTAAAACTTTTTGCTATGATCTTCATGGTAATGGATCATTTGTATACGTATTTGAATATGAGAGGTGGCTTAGAAATTCCAATCTGGTTTGGTTATATCGGAAAAATTTCAGCGCCTATATTCTTTTACTTAATTGTTGAAGGATTTTTCCACACTCGAAATCGAAATAAATATATGTTAAGGTTATTTAGTTTCGGTGCTATCATGATTGGAGTTGACCTATTGCTAGGCATCCATAATAATATTTTCTTATCGCTTGGATTATCGGTTGCATTAATGAATATGATTGAATTTGGAAAAAAATCAGAGCGATATAGGCTAAGTATTATATTTTCTATCTTGATAGGTCTATTGGCAGTGGTGACAGAAGCTTCAATCTATGGTGTGATCGTGACACTCATCTTTTATTTCCTGCGTAATAAAAAGGGATGGATGGCCTTTGTTTATACTGTGTTCAGTATCTTACCGCTATTGAGCGCAATAAGCATGGGACCTGATTTTTTAGAAGCTATTTTTCTTTGGGATTATCAATGGATGATGTTCTTAGCTATTCCATTTATCTTGTTATATAATGGAGAACTTGGCTTTAATAATAAATTTACAAAATGGATGTTTTACTTATTCTATCCACTTCATTTAATCATCATTGTATTATTAGCGAAATATATCACAGCATAAAGGAGAATTTTATAGATGAATACTATTTTAAGTGTTGAAAAAGTAGAGAAGTATTATGGAAATAAAGACAATGTCACAAAAGCTATTGATCAAATTAGCTTTAAAGTTGATAAAGGTGAATTTGTTGGTATTATGGGACCATCAGGAAGTGGAAAAACAACTTTATTAAATTGTATTTCTACGATTGATAAAGTAACAACAGGTCATATTTTAATTAATAATCAAGATATCACGACGATGAAATCTAAAGTATTAGAAAATTTTCGTCGTGATGAACTAGGATTCATTTTCCAAGATTTCAATCTTCTTGATACGCTAACAGCTTATGAAAATATTGCACTCGCATTAACAATCCAAGGACGTAAAGTAAAAGAAATTGATCCGCTTATTCAAGCAGTTGCTAGCAAGCTTGAAATTACCCAAGTCCTATCAAAATATACATATCAAATGTCAGGGGGACAAAAGCAACGTGTAGCTTCAGCAAGGGCAATTGTCACAGACCCATCGATTATTTTAGCGGATGAACCGACAGGTGCACTTGATTCAAAATCTTCTCGTCTATTGCTTGAATCATTTGAAAAATTAAATCAAGAATTAGAAGCAACCATTTTAATGGTGACGCATGATGCGTTTACAGCAAGTTATGCACATCGTATTTTATTTATTAAAGATGGTAAAATCTTTAATGAGTTAATTCGAGGCAATGATTCACGTAAAGAATTCTTTAATCGAATTATTGAAGTCATGACCATTCTCGGAGGTGACATCAATAATGTATTCTAAAATTGCGCTTGGAAATGTCCGTAAAAGTTTTAAAGATTACGCTATTTATTTCCTAACCTTAACTTTTGCAGTCTGTATTTTTTATTGTTTTAATTCGATTGAGTCACAAAAAGCAGTTCTTGATATGAGTGCCTCACAAGCCGGTTATATGGAAAGTATTAATCAACTTCTATCAATGGTCTCTGTTTTCGTTGTGTTTATATTAGGTGGACTCATTCTATATGCGAATAACTTCCTCATCAAAAAGCGTAAAAAAGAACTAGGTGTTTACATGACGCTGGGAATGGGGAAAAGTAAAATTTCGAAAATATTAGTCTTAGAAACTTTTATTGTTGGAATTTTATCATTAGTCGTTGGACTAGGAGTAGGAATTCTTTTATCACAAGGACTTTCTGTGTTTACTGCAAAATTATTCGAAGTAGGTATGACACAATTTCGATTTGTTATTTCATTTAGTGCGATTATAAAAACAATCATTTATTTTGGGTTGATTTTCTTATTTGTGATGTTTTTTAATACAATCATTATTTCAAAATATAAATTGATTGACTTATTAAATGCTTCTAAAAAATCAGAAACAATTAAAGTTAAAAATCCAATCCTTTCACTTCTCATCTTTTTAGTAGCAGTTATTATGCTAATAACTGCGTATGGCATTGTGCTAAAAGTCGGACTAAATGAGATGAGCAGTCTCTTTAATCTTTCAATTGTACTTGGAATTATTGGGACCTTAGGATTTTTCTATGGTGGAGCAGGATTTTTATTAGCGATGATCCAACGTAATCAAAATATCTACTTAAAGAAATTAAATATCTTTGTAGTTCGTCAAATCCATAGTAATATCAATACAAATTTCCTATCTGTTTCGCTCATCTGTTTAATATTATTTATTACAATCGGTGGGTTATCAACAGGTTTAAGTATGAAGACATCTATTGAAAATGGAATTGTGGCTCCTTTTGATGCTTCGGCCTATATGTATGTGGATGATGAAGATGAAATCAAAACCATGCAACAAGTTGTTGAAAAACTAAATTTTGATTTTAAGGGAAATGAGCATATGTTTTTTGAAGCATATAGATTAGAGGGGATATCTACAGGAGACCTTATTTTACCTTACGTAACGGGAACATTAAAAGATCAATTAGAGAATGGTTATTGGAATTCTATTAATGCTATTAAAATTTCAGACTATAATAAAATTCAACAGTTATTAGGAAAAGATTCAATTACCTTAAATGATCATCAAATTTTAGTGACTTCAAATTTCTCAAAATTCCTAGAACCGCTAAAGGTGTATTTGAAAAATAATTCAGAGATTAAAATAAATGGTGAAACATTCGAAATCAAAAATAAAGACGTAATGACTGACGCAACTTATAATTCTGCTTTAGCTGATAATATATTAACTTTGATTGTTCCAGATAAGGTAGTTTCTAGCCTAGAACCAACTATGACTTATATGAACATTCAGTATACAGCACAAGATAAAGTAGAAGCTGAGTCTTATTTTGGTGATTACTTAAATAGTTTTTTTGAAGAAGGTAGTAAAGATGGGATTTTTCTCATCGGTTATACAAAACAACAAATCTATGAAAATAGTCGTGCAACGTCGACAGTAGTTTTATATGTAGGACTTTATTTAGGAATTGTCTTTTTATTATCTAGTGCAGCAGTCTTAGCACTGCAACAATTATCGGAAGCTAGTGATAGTATCGAACGTTACAAATCATTACGAAAAATCGGCGCCACTCAAAAAATGATTAATAAAACAATCTTTATTCAAACATTAATCTACTTCGCCTTACCACTTGTACTGGGAATGATTCATGCAGTATTTGGTATCTATGTAGTTAATAAAGATTTAACATCACTATATGGGCAGTCCGATATATTAGTTTCATCGATTATGACGATGATGGGGATTATCGTTATTTATGGAGGGTATTTCCTCACAACGTATGTGGGTTACAAATCAATCATCAAAAATGCTAAATAATTAAAGTTGTTTACAATGATTCATCACTAAGAAAAGGATGCAAAAAGGCATCCTTTTTGAAATTAACATATGATTTTGATAAAGATATCTTATATAATTTAAGTTATATTGAGAGGGATGGTAGGGGAATGATTATTTTTTATAAATGTTTAATTTTAATGATTGTGTGTGTTGATTTTATTTATCTTATGATAAATAAAAATAATAAGTTATTTTATATTAGTAATCATTCATATCAAGTGAAAGATACTAGTTTGTATCCGATAATTCGAATTTATCAAGTGAGTATTTTATTATTCGTTATAGCAATCATAGGAATTCTTGATATTAATTTCATGTGGTTACTTGTAACAGCAATGATGGTTCTTGAATTCGTCATCGTCAAGGTGGCTTTGAAAAAGAATTATTTAGAATTAATGAGTAAGAAGTAATAGTTTATAAAAAAGCGACTTTTATTCTCGATTAGGTAGAGAGGAAGGTCGCTTTTTTGATAAGTATTAAAATCTTTATAAAATCTTTAAAATTTTATCATAAGATACATTCAGTTAAGAAATTAAAGGAGTGCGATAAATGATGGAAACCGTATTGTTTGTGGATAACTTAAATAAAAAAATCAGACGACGTGAGATTATAAAGGATGTGAGTTTTACGGTAGGTAAAGGTGATATTTGTGGATTTATCGGTCCTAATGGAGCGGGAAAAACAACGATTATTAGAATGTTAACCTCACTTGTTAAACCGACATCGGGACAGATTCAATTAAATGGTTATGATGTCGTCACACAGCGTAAAGAGGCTTTGCAAAATCTTGGAGCAATTGTTGAGTCGCCAATATTCTTTTCCCATATGAGTGGGGAGGAAGTCTTGATGAACCTAGCGTTATTAATCCCAAATAAAACAAAGTCAGAGCGCCTTGCAAAGGTTTTAGAAGTGCTAGAGGTTGTAGGACTAAGTGATCGGAAAAAAGATAAAGTTTCAACGTATTCTCTTGGAATGAAGCAACGACTAGGGATTGCACAGGCTTTACTTAATGACCCTCAAATCATTATTTTAGATGAGCCTGCGAATGGACTCGATCCACTTGGAATGGTAGAACTCCGTGAATTAATCTTGAAACTAAATACGGAGCAGGGGATTACGTTCTTTATCTCAAGTCATCTACTAGATGAACTTCAAAAAATTTGTAACAAGCTTGTCATTATTAAAAGCGGGACTATCGCTTGGCAGGGGGCTAAAGACGATTTCTTAGTCCTAGGTAATCAAGACGCAACGCTTGAAGAAGTCTTCATTAAGTTAATTCAGTAGGAGGATGACATGAAACAATTAATTCACAGTGAATTCAAACGATACTTTTCTAAAAAATCATGGTTGGGTGTTTTAGGTTCAATTCCATTTATGATTGCTTTGATGGCTTCACAAAGCCTTAAAGCAAACCAAATCGTGACACTGGATAGAGTGGCAAGTTTTAATACGTTTGCTTTATACACGCCACTGCATAAAATTTTTACGTTTTATTTATTTGCAGTGGTCATCTTACTTGTTGTAACGACAATCGCAAGTGAGTATGAAAAAAGTGAAATTCGAATGGTACTCATTAGAGGATATAGTACACGACAAGTCTTTTTCGTGAAACTCATGATGATCGTATTGGCGCTATTTATTTTTATCGTCGGATATGTTGCCTGTTCCTATTTAGTAGCATCCGTGATATTTGAACATCAGACTGTTATTTCAAGCTTTTTAAGTTTTGACGATTTAACGTCAGTTCAAGTGTTTCTGATGACCCTTAAGTACTATGGGCTCCTATTTTTAATTTTAGCAGTCTTTGCTATGGTCATTGCTTTTTTTGCGATGTTTACAAAGTCAGTTATTAGTACAACAGTCATTGGATTATTAATAGTCGTGGCATCATTTGGATTTTATATGGTCACACAATTAGTGGGACGGTACATCAGTGGAATAGATATCAATCAATTAAATTTACTTGCGTTACCACTGATGCAATTAAAGGGGGCTTATCAAATTGTAGCGGGACATACGACTAGCCTGCATCAGAGCCTTACGATTTTAGGAAGCTATTTTATATTGTTTATGGGATCAAGTTATTATCTGACAGGTCGTCAGGACCAATTTATTTAATGAGGTGAAGAGAATGAAACAATTAATTCAAAGCGAGCTATCGCGTCTTGTGATGAGACGTCGAACAGCTATTATTTTAATCATCAGTCTATTAGCATTTATATTTATAGCATTTTTTAATTCAACGTTTGGAGTTGGATTTTATGATCCATTCGTGACCGCTAATTTAGATTCTTTAAATTTTACACCTTTTATTTTACGTGACTATCATTTTTATTTAGTTCTGATTTTGTGCCCGCTATTAGTGGTAGAAACGTTTAATCGTGAACGTTATAGTGGAGAGTACCGAATGGTGATGATTCGTCCTTATTCAAGAGTGCAACTTTATGTTGCTAAAATATTGACGCTTGCGATTGTTATGGGGGTATTTTCAATCATATTGTGGATGATGGCAAATATATTTGCTCAGCTGATGTTACCTAAGGTAACGAACACGTCATTCTTTGAATCACAGACCTTATATACGAGCACTGAAGCAATCCTATTTAGTCTAAAATTTTACATTGTAGAATATGTTATCTTAATCAGTGTGATGGGAGTCATCAGTCTGATCTCACTTCTATTACCAAATACGATTTTAGCATTCTTAGGATCAGTGTTTGTGTTATGTCTTGTTGGATTCGGAATGCCAGTATTTGAGTTTTTAGTAAGTTCAACACGCTCTATTTTTGATTTATTACTTGGAATGGGAAGTAGCGGAAATGTTATACTATATGTATTGGTTATTTTAGGAATTGGAATTGGAGGTTCCTATGCATTGTTTAGACGTAACGACTATTTATCTTAGAGGTGAACGATGAGTCAAAAAATATTAGTGGTAGACGATGATTTAGAAATTTTGGAAATGTTATATGATGCGTTAAATGATGAAGGTTATCTTGTGTATAAAGCATCAAATAGTTTTGAGGCTAGAAGTCAGCTCAAAGTAAATCCTGATTTGATGATTTTGGACGTCATGATGCCAGGTCAGGATGGATTTGAGTTTTGTAAGGAAATTCGCTCAGTCGTGAGTTGCCCCATTATTTTTCTAACGGCGAAAGTTTCAGAATCAGATTTAATTCAGGGATTCGCCATTGGGGGAGATGATTATCTAACAAAGCCATTTAGTTTACGAGAATTAAGGGCGCGAGTTGCGGCGCATCTTCGCCGAAATGAACGTCAAAGTTCAAGGGAGCAAAGTTTTTTAATTTTTCAACATTTAAAAATTAATTTACAGAGCAGAACTGTTTTATATTTCGATGAATGCGTACCGCTGACGAAGCGAGAATATGAGATTGTGGAATTGCTAGCCTTAAATAAAAATCAGGTTTTTTCAAAGGAACAAATCTATGAATTGGTATGGGGGTTAGATGCTGAAGGTGATTGTGCGACGGTAGCAGAACATGTTAAGAAAGTTCGTTCTAAATTTCAAACAATTCAAACTGATTTCAATTATTTAAAAACTGTTTGGGGTGTCGGATATAAGTGGGATGTGTAATAAGAAGGAGCAAAATTAGATGCTAAAAGAACGTTCATTATTAACTCAAATTAATTTAAGTTTTCTTGGGATTTTGAGTTGCACCTTTGTGAGTACCGTTGTGATAATTTTTTTATTTTTAGTAGTAGCTCAGTATGTAGCGTATCCTGCTAATCATTATGAACAACAACTTCCAATGATTGTGGACTATGTGAATCAACATTCAAGTTCATTGTTAATAGGGGAAGGAAAAGAAGAATTTGAAAGGACCTTTGATTTGAGTAAAGTCACGTATCAAATCGTTAACTTTGATACGGAAGGTGAATCAGATTTAATCTCAAAATTAAATACAACACAATCTGATGGAAATGGAAATTATACAAAGTATATTCCGCTTACGGATAGTAAAGGAACGTTAAAAGGATGCCTTAGCTATACATATCCCCTTCGATTAATGCCATTAGAAAATCGGCAGTTTGTCTATTTAATCATGTTTATCGGAGTCTTTAGTTTACCATTTCTATTTTTGATTTTTTATATGTGGTTCTTCGGGAAAAAGTTAAAAATTAATGTGATGATTCCTCTTCAAAAGTTGAAATGGGCATCGCAAAAAATTGAGAATCAAGATTTAGATTTTGAGTTGCATGAAGACTATAATAATGAGTTTAATGAAGTAATCGTCTCATTTGAAAAAATGAGAAAAACATTAAAAGAAACGTTAACAAAACAATGGCAAATTGAACAGCAACAAAAAGAATTAATTTCAGCACTTGCCCATGATTTAAGAAGTCCTTTGACTGTTATAAAAGGTCATGTTGAATTATTGCAAGATGGTGCTTATCAAAATGAAGCGAGATGTTTAAAGTATTTAAATGTCTTAGAAGGGGCAACGAATCGATCAATCGTGTTAGTAGAGGATTTAAATTTATTATCTCAACTTGATCAACTAGATTTTATTTTCCAACAAGAAAATGTTAATGTGCTTCAATATTTTTCAACTGAACTTGAATCATATGAGGATATTTGTCTGAAATATCAATTAAACTTGAGGACTGATTTAGATTTGTTAAATCCAACACTCATAATGAAGTGTGATCCGCTTAGATTATCAAGAGTGCTCGATAATATTCTGATGAATGCCTGTCGATATGCGCCTACGTCCTCTGATATTGGTGTCTTAGTGTATCAAAAAAATAAGGCAGTGATTTGTGAGATTACAGATCAAGGAAATGGATTTTCGGAGGAGGATTTAAAGTATGGACTTGAAAAGTTTTATCGAGGAAATAAAGCCCGTTCTAAAGATGGAGGCTCGGGTCTAGGGCTTTATATTTGTCAACGAATTATGAAGTTGCATGGAGGAGAAATCGTGCTTTCTAATCAAGAAAGTGGGGGCGCCAAAGTTGTAGTTTATTTACCATTACAGGATTGATTTTATTTAAATCCCTTGGTTGACAATAAAAAATGCGAGTGGTATTATAGGTTTTATAAAACGTATACATTAAGGGGACAGCTATGAAGATAAAACGAGTATTAAACAATAATGTTGTCGTTTCTCTTGATGAAAAAGGACAAGAAATTATTGTAATGGGCTGTGGTATTGCCTTTCAAAAGAAACCTAATGATATCGTTAATAAGTCTAAAGTTGAGAAAATTTTTGTACTAGAAGATCAGATGATGATTGGAAAGTTCAACAACTTTTAGACGAAGTTCCAATGGAGTATATGACCATCACGGATCGAATTATTAAGTATACAGAAGCGAAGTTTCAAAAGGCAATTAATGATATTGTCTATCTTTCTATCACGGATCATATTTATAATTCTGCTTTAAGGTTTAAAGCTGGAGTTGTCCTGAAAAATGGATTACTTTGGGATATTAAACGTCTTTATAAAGAAGAATTTGAAGTAGGGTTATATGCATTAAAAGTGATTCAAGAAGAAGTTGGTATTGAATTCCCTGAAGATGAAGCAGCTTATATTGCGACTCATATTGTCAATGCAAGACTTAATGAGGAAATCCCAATCGTCATGAATATGACGAAAATGACACAAGAGATTTTAAATATCGTAAAATATCATTATAAAATGGAATTAAACGAAGAATCTCTAGCTTATAGTCGATTTGTAACACATCTAAAATTTTTTGCACAACGTATTTTTAATAATAAAAAATATGTCAGTCAAGAAGATGATGAACTGTACAATATTGTGAAGTTAAAATACAAGGATGCTTATGCATGCGTAAAAAAAATTGACAAGTTTTTAGAGCTTGAGTATAATTACAAATTGACACATGAAGAAGAACTTTATCTAATCATCCACATTGAACGGGTGGTAGAAAAACATAAATAATCAGGATTGTGACTGGTAAGGCAGGCAAGACCTAAGTTTGGGACAAATATGCTATAAATATAGCTATTAGTATATCCTTCTTAGGTCTTTTTGTTATTTATGTTAAATAATAATCAGGATTGTGACTGGTGAGGCAGGCAAGACCTAAATTGAGCAATAGGGAACGAGACTATCCATTGGACTCCTTATGCTTATTTTAGGTCTTTTTTGTTATCAAAAGGGGAGGAATCTAAATGAAAAATTATTTAGTACTTGATATAGGTGGAAGTTCAATTAAATATGCTTTGATGAACGAAGTAGCAGAATTTCTAGATAAAGGTAGTGTTAAAACGCCGCTTGATTGCATTGAAAGCTTAGTTGAAACAATTGGACAGATTTATGATGCATTTCAATCGGATATTGAAGGTATCGCAATTAGTATGCCGGGAGTTTTAGATTCAGCAACCGGTTATGCTTATAGTGGTGGATGGTTAGAATACAACAGTGGCCAAAATATTATTGATGTATTGAAAAAACGTTGTAATACAGTGATTACTATTGAGAATGATGCCAAATGTGCGGCATCAGCAGAACTTGGTTTTGGAAGTTTAAAAGGATGCAAAGATGCGGTAGTAATTGTGTTAGGGACTGGTGTTGGTGGTGGTGTCATCATTGATGGTAAAGTTCATAAAGGACGTCATTCATTTGCTGGAGAATTTAGCTTTATGCGTATGAATTGTAATCAAATTGATGTGAAGAATCATGTATGGGGATTTAAAAATGGGGCTCCTGCCTTAGCAGAAAAAGTCGCTAATATTAAAGGCTTACCAGTTGAAGAAGTAAATGGATTGTTCATTTTCGAATTAGCGAATTCAGGTGACGAACAAGTATTAACAATCTTAGATGAATTTACAAAATGGGTTGCCATGCAAATCATTGATATTCAGTGTGTGATTGATCCTGAATTAGTTGCAATTGGTGGAGGAATTAGTGCTCAACCGTTATTGATTGAATTGATTCAAAAACATCTTGATGCAATGCAAGAAAATTTCGGATTCTATAAGCCATCTGTTAAAGTAGTACCTTGTGAATTTAGAAATGATGCGAATTTAATTGGAGCGTTATATGCATTTTTATCAAAAGAATTATAGTTATGATATCTAGGCAAAAGCCTTTAGATATATATTGGATTGTTACTGGTAAAGCAGGCAAGACCTTCATGTTAAATTTCAAAACAATGGAGGAAAAAAATTATGGATTATGCAAAACTTGCAAAAGAATTATTAGATTTAATGGGTGGAAAGCAAAATGTGAAGGGCGTCACTCATTGTGCAACACGTTTACGATTTAATTTAAAAGACGATTCAGTTGTAGACGAAGCAAAAGTAAAAAAAGTAAAAGGTGTAATGGGAGTGTCTAACAAAGGTGGACAATTCCAAGTGATTATCGGTCAAGATGTTGCAAGAGCACACCGTGAATGATTGAAACTAGGAAACTTTGCTGGAATGGGAGCTGGATCTTCAAAGAAAGAAAAAGGAAAAGTTTTAGATACAATTTCGGGTATTTTTAATCCGATTTTACCAGCTATTACAGGAGCAGGGATGATGAAAGCTTTGTTAGTTTTACTAACAGCTCTAAATGTTGTATCTCCCACAAGTCAAACTTATATTGCCTTAGAATTTATTGCAGACGCTGCTTTTTATTTTTTACCGATGATGTTAGCAGTCACATCAGCTAAGAAATTTAATACAAATGCCTTCTTAGCAATTACGATTGCGGGAGTCTTATTACATCCAACTTTTACAGCAATTGTCGGAGCGGGAGAATCATTCTCATTCATTGGACTACCAGTTCAGTTAGTAGGGTATGGAACATCTGTTATTCCAATTATTTTAGCTGTATGGTTAATGTCTTATGTTGAGAAGTTTGCTGAAAAAGTAACACCTAAAGTGGTTAGTTTCTTCGTAAAACCATTATTAACAATCTTAATTGTTGCACCAATTACGTTAATGGTTATCGGACCTCTAGGAATGATGATTGGAAATGGATTAGCCTATGTGTTCTTATGGATGTCAGAAAATTTAGGCTGGTTAGCTTTACCGGTTATGGCTGCCTTATGTCCTTGGATTATTATGACAGGTATGCACCACGGATTTACACCATTAACAATGTCTGCTTTTTCTAAATATGGATATGATCCAATCACATTCCCGGCAAGTTTATGTTCAAATATCGCACAAGGTGGAGCTGCTTTGGCTGTAGGAGTTAAATCGAAAAATCCAGAAATTAAACAGTTAGCAACATCAGCAGGGATTACAGCGGTATTTGGTGTAACAGAGCCAGCATTATTTGGTGTTAACTTGCGATTCAAAAAACCAATGATGGGAGCAACAATTGGAGCGACAGTTGCTGCTATTTATGCTGGAGTTGTTGTTTTGAAAGCATTCGCGATGGCGACACCCGGATTAGCATCACTTGCGATGTTTATTGGAGAGGGAGAATTCTCTAAAAATATTTTACATGCTGTGATTACATTAGTTATCGCATTGGTTGTTTCATTTATTGCGACATGGATCATTGGATTTGAAGATGAGCCTGTAGAAGTAGAAGAAACAAAAAACGAGGAAAAAGAAGTGGTACCTTTAAATAAAAAAGTTAAAGTGATGAGTCCAATGGAAGGAACAATTCTTCCCTTATCAGAAGTTAAGGATGCAACATTCTCACAAGAAATTATGGGAAAAGGAATCGCAATTGAACCAACTGTTGGTCAAGTTGTTGCACCATTTAACGGAACTGTAACTGCTCTATTTCACACGAAACATGCGATTGGATTAACATCTGATGAGGGTGTAGAAGTATTAATTCATGTTGGAATCGACACAGTTCAATTAAATGGAGAACATTATAAAGCGTATATCCAAAATGGCGATAAAATCAAAGCAGGTGATTTATTAGTGGAATTTGATATCGAAGCGATTAAGGTTGCTGGATACGAAGTGGTAACACCGGTAATCATCACTAATACACCTACTTATAGTGATATTATTCCAATGAAAGAAGGCTTAATTTTAAAAGGTGAGGAGTTATTAACTATATTATAGGTAGAAAGGATGAGTTTTTATGTTATCAGGTGTATTTCAAAAAGAGTTCTTATGGGGAGGTGCAGTTGCGGCGAATCAATTAGAGGGAGCTTGGAATGAAGATGGAAAAGGAGTTAGCATCGCAGATGTTTATACGGCAGGAGCTATAGATAAATTTCGTGAAGTTACAGATGGAGTTTTAGATGGAGTATACTATCCAAACCATGTCGGGATTGATTTCTATCACCGTTATAAAGAGGATATTAAGTTATTTGCTGAAATGGGATTCAAATGTTTCCGTACGTCTATTGCGTGGACACGAATTTTTCCACAGGGTGATGAGTTAGAGCCAAATGAAGCGGGATTACAATTTTATGATGATTTATTTGATGAATTATTAAAATATGGAATTGAGCCTGTTATTACATTATCTCATTATGAAATGCCATATCATTTAGTAAAAGAATATGGTTCATGGCGTAACCGTCAATTAGTTGATTTCTATACACGTTATGCAGAGGCTGTTTTGAAACGTTATAAAGATAAAGTAAAGTATTGGATGACTTTCAATGAAATGAACGGAATTCCTCATATGCCTTGGGTCACAGCAGGAATTCAAATCCAAGATGGAGAGGATAAAAAGCAAGTCTTTGCTCAAGCAGCGCATCATCAATTTGTCGCGAGTGCTAAAACGGTAAAAATGGCACGTGAAATCAATCCAGAAATGAAAATGGGATGTATGGTTATCATGGGATATACATATCCGAATACATGTAATCCATTAGATTCGATTGAACGTGAAGCATTCATGGATGAGACATTAATGTTTACAGATGTTGTCGTTCGAGGTTATTATCCAAAATCAGCCTTACTTGGCTATGAACGCGAGGGAATTAATGTTGTCATGGAAGATGGCGATTTAGAGGTTATTAAAGAAGGAACAATGGATTATATTGGATTTAGCTATTACATGTCATTTGTTGCCTCATCAGAAGCAGGAGAAACGGTAAGTGGAAATGGAATCGCATCAGTTAAGAATCCATATTTAAAAGCCAGTGACTGGGGATGGCAAATTGATCCAGTAGGGCTACGCTTAACCCTAAAGTTATTACATGATCGTTACCAAATTCCATTATTCATTGTTGAAAATGGATTTGGAGCACATGATGTGATTGAAGAAGATGGTTCAATTAACGACGATTATCGTATTGAATACTTAAAACAACATATCATTGAAATGAAAAAAGCAGTTGAAATTGATGGTGTTGAATTAATTGGATATACACCTTGGGGATGTATTGATCTTATTAGTAACGGAACAGGTGAGATGAAAAAACGTTATGGATTTATTTATGTTGACCGTGATAATGAAGGTAACGGAACACTAGAACGTTCTAAGAAAAAAAGCTTTGAGTGGTACAAAAAAGTCATCGCAACGAATGGAGAGGAACTATAAAATATCTTCATTAAACGTATATAAATTAAACTTCTAATATCTTTCAAACAAAAAAGAGATAGTTCGCCTGTAGAACTATCTCTTTTGATATAGTTTTTTTATACTAGTGTGAACGACATATCTGAACTTATATATAGTGTTTATCATTTTTTACTTCTGTGATTTTATCTTCAAGAATTTGAGCCAGTATAGCTTCTTTATGCATAGTATATCTGTCCCTAGCAATAGGTGAAACTTTAATTAACATAATAAATAGGTCAAGAAGGAAGAATACAATTATATTAAAAGTTAAAAAGTGTTTTTCATTATTACTTCTCTAGGATAAACCTTAATTATAGTTGCATTATATTAATTAGAATATAAGAATGTCATTTTTATATCTTACAAAAAGGCCGCGGTTCTGTAAGAGAGGACCAATTTATGTTATACTTTTTAAAAGTATTGAGAAGGAGGATATTTTTTATGACGTCAAATCGCTTTAAGAAGCAGTTAGATTTTTTAATTGAAATTGATAAAGTTAAAAATATTTTACGTATGACATCCATTGCAGATGGAAGCCGTCGTGAAAATGATGCTGAGCATTCATGGTCACTTGCAATGATGGCCTTATTATTTCACGAATATATGCCTCACACAGATATTTTGAAGGTAATTAAGATGGTTCTAATTCACGATTTAGTTGAAATCTATGCAGGAGATACATTTGCATTTGATGAAACTGGGTATGAGGATAAGGAAGAAAGAGAACAGTTATCTGCAGATAAAATTTTTGGAATTTTAGAATCAGACCAAGGTCAAGAGTTACGTCGTTTATGGGATGAATTTGAGGCTTGTGAAACAGAGGAAGCACAGTATGCTGCCATGCTTGATCGTTTACATCCTTTTATTATGAATTATCTTCATGAAGGTGGGACCTGGAAGGTGCACCAAATTACAGATGAGCAAGTTTATAAACGTAATCAGATTACATTAGATAAAGGCCCACAAGAGTTTATTGATTTTATTCATGAAGTTGTCACTGACTTTGTTGAAAAAGGTTATATTAAGTCAACCAAATAAAAAATGATGCCATGCGGCATCATTTTTTATTTAATTTTAATTTATGATTATTTTCGATTTTTTTCCACAGATAAACGAGTGATGAAACCAGGAGGATTCCGAATGCTAAAGATCCTGCAATAGCAAAGGTATGAATAAAGGTTGATAAAAATTCTTGTGTATTTCCTTGTATGAAATGTTCCATGGTGTAGTAAATTCCACTTCCGGGGACAAGTGGGATTAAGGCTGCAATTAAAAAGATGGTAACAGGTACTTTGTGAACACGTGCCATAATTTCTGAATAAAGAGAAAGGACAACAGTTGCCGCGAAGTATTGAATTAAGTCATTTTGATAGACGGCTGCTAATTCGAAGGTAAGCCAGGCAAGGGCTCCGCCGATAGAGGCATAAAAAATCATTTTTCCGCGAATGTTGAAAATAATACAAAATCCAATGCAGGCTAAAAAGGAATAAAGACAAGGGAGAATAATAGACATAGGATACCTCCTAAAAAATATTAGACATTGATAAGGCAATTCCGGTTCCGATAGCGATTGAAGTTGCGGTTAGAATAGCTTCCGTCATTTTTGTTTGACCGGCAATAAAGTCTCCAGCAATAACATCGCGTACTGAGTTGGTTAAGGCAACCCCAGGTACGAGGTTCATGACTAAACCAATAATCATTTTATCAATATTTTGTGCAAAGTTAAGTTCGTAAGATACGACGGCTAAAAAGGCTGCAACCATACTACAAATAATTGTAATAAAAAAAGGATTCGTTCGGAATCGATCCATTAATTCTGAAATAATTTTAATAATAGGGCCAATCAAAAGCGCGCATAATGCATCGTAAACTGTTCCACCAAAGAATAAAGTAAAAGTTGAAGACGTTAGAGCATAAGCAAAAAGTTGCATCTTGAATCCAAACTTTGGTCTTGCTTGAATTTGTTCTAATTCCTCTTTAACTTCTTTTAAATCAGGTGTCGTTTGACAGGTATATCTTGCAAGATTATTTAAGCGTTCAACTTTATCTAAGTTCGTTGAACGTTGATGAATTCGTCTTGTTTTTGTTATGTTGCAGTTTCCTACTGTATTAATGGTTACGATTATAGTGGTTGGAACTGCGTAGACATCTACTTCTTTCACACCATAAGCCAAGGCCATTCGTTGAATTGATTCTTCAACCCTGTATATTTCAGCTCCATTTTCAAGAAGCATCTGTCCCAGTCGAGTTGTTATATTTAATAACTCATTATAATCCATTATTACCACCTCGTGGATAGTATAACATATATTTATCGCTCTTAAAATCCAACAAAATCTCCTAAATGAAGATAGTCTATTTAATTATAGAAATTTCAAAATAAAGTTATATAATATATATATGTTACATACATATATATATTCGAAAGTGAGGGACAGAATTGGAAGAGAAACAAGAGAAGTTAATTAGTGATGTTATTGATATGTTATTTGAAGCTAAAAAGACAATTGATTACTTACCAATTTTACCTGCTAAAATTCGTAAAAGTCATCTTCAAGTTTTGCAAATGGTCTCAAAGGTACATCAAGTGAAAGGAGAAGTTAAAGTAACGGATATTAGTAAAGGATTAAAAATTACATCACCGAATATTACAAAACTTTTAAATGAACTAGAACAACTAAACATGGTACAAAAAAAACACTCATCAATTGATCGACGAGTTGTTTTGATTGAGTTAACAAAACATGGAGAAGAGACCTTAAATCGTTGTGTTAAAAATTATCATACTAGATTGTTAGCTGTAATTGAAGGAATTGGATATGAAAATTGTGAACTTGCGGTTGAAACCATCCAAAAATTATCAATTGAGATGAAGAAAATTTCAGAAGGCTATGAAAAGGGAGAGTAGAAATGAGTAAAAAAGTTTTAGTAATGAACAATCCGATGGAAGAGAGTAGGGCATTTCCATTGATTATGAAATATTCAACTCCTGCTATTATTGCTTTATTAATTAGTGCAATCTACAACATTGTAGATCGAATGTTTGTTGGAAATTATGTAGGGGATATTGGGTTAGCGGCATTATCTATTTGTTTCCCTATTACTTTTATTGTAATGGGATTTGCTCTTTTAGTCAGTGCTGGAGGTGGAACTTTATTTGCTTTAAACCTAGGTGAAAAAGATATAGAGAATTCAAATCGAGCATTTGCAAACTCGTTTTTATACATTATTGGATTAGAGTTAGTAGTAACACTTGTTTTATGGATAGTAGGCGATTCCTTTTTAAAGGTTTTAGGAGCAAGTGAGGTTGTTTTACCGGTTGCTAAACAATACTATTTTATAATGCTAGTAGGAAGTGTATTTCAAGGATTAACCTTTGTTTTTAATGATTTTACACGTGTGTCAGGAAAAGTAAATCTTGCATTGATTATTTCAGCTAGTGGAGCCATTGTAAATATTGTGCTTGATGCTTGGTTTATTATAGGACTCGGATGGGGTGTAGAAGGGGCGGCACTTGCGACTGTTTTAGGACAAGTTGTTTCTGCGTTAATCGGATTTTACATTGTGTTTGGTGGTCATACTGTTATAAAAATAAAGAAAGATTATTTCAAAATTCAACTATCTATTATTCAAAAAATTTCAAAATTAGGTGTCTCATTGTTTATTGCTCAAATTGCGTTTGGATTTATTAGTTTAATCTATAATGTTTACTTAGGAAAATACGGTGGAGATCTTGCGATTTCTGTGTATGCTATTATTTCAAGTATTATGACCTTTGTTATTATGCCGGCTAGTGGATTAAGTCAAGGATTACAACCTATTTTAGGTTATTGTTATGGTTCTAAAAACTATGAGCGAGTGATGGAGATGATGAAAGTTGGATGTTTCATTTCTACTGCCATAACAACAGTGATTTGGACTTTAGTTCAACTTTTCCCTAGTCAATTAGTGTATTTATTTGGTGGTGCAAATAATCAAGACTTGATGGAGTTAGGAGTCACTGCTTTACGAATTAATTTTAGTTTCATCCCTATTGTAGGATTTGTTATGTTGTGTATTACTTTCTTCCAAGCGATTGGGCATGCCAGACCTTCAATTTTATTGACCTTAATTCGTCAAGTGCTAGCTTTAGTACCTTTTATTATAGGATTACCGATGTTAATAGGTGTTAAGGGCATTTTCTTTGCGCAACCAGCAAGTGATTTAATTACATTATTAGTTTCCATTTGGTTATTAAAGAAATTCTTTAACCAGTTACGTCAAATGTCTCAAGAATCTTTAGGCTAATAAAAAAAGAGGAATCACTTAATTTTAAGTGATTCCTCTTTTGGGAAAAATCAGAATAAAAGGGGAAAAAATCACATTTTATCATAAAATGTCGTTTTTTTGAATATATGTCGAACAAAAAAATAAAAAAATATACATAAAAAATAGATTTCGTTTGCCTAATTTATTTGAGCGTGATATAATGAAGACAACTTAATAGTCCTTTTTTATAAATTTGAACAAGTTTTTGTGGTGTTACGCTGCTTTAATTGAATGAAAATTTTTAAATATGGCTTTAAGCGAATTGTTATTATTAGGAGGTAGTTCTCATGACTACAGGTACAGTTAAATGGTTTAACGCAGAAAAAGGATTCGGATTCATCACTGTTGATGGAGGGAACGATGTATTCGCTCACTTCTCAGCAATCACTGGAGAAGGATTCAAAACTTTAGAAGAAGGTCAAAAAGTTTCATTCGAAATCGTTGAAGGAAACCGTGGACCTCAAGCAGCTAACATCGTTAAATTATAATTTTAACAATAAGCTAAAAAACTGTGGATAGTTTCTATTCACAGTTTTTTTTATGTTTTTTTTGAAACAATTAGTCTATTTTTATAATAAAGTGGATATATATTATAGTGGAGTCTTAATTTCATTTATAAAAAGGTGATGAAGATGGAAAAATATATGAAAATGGCAATTGAAGAAGCAGAAAATGGCGTGAAGTGTAAACATGGGGGACCATTTGGTGCAGTGATTGTGAAAGATAATCAAGTGATTGCGAAAGCTCATAATACTGTCGTAAAAGAAAATGATCCAACTTGTCATGCTGAAATAAATGCAATTCGATTAGCTTCACGAACACTAAATACATTTAAATTAAACGATTGTTTATTGTTTACCTCTTCTGAGCCTTGTCCAATGTGTTTATCTGCTATATTATGGGCTGGAATTGAAACGGTCTATTATGGCTGTACGGTTGAAGATGCAAATAAAATAGGATTTGCAGATGAGTTCATTTATAATTATTTAAAAGGAAAACAAAACACCAATATTTTAAAATTAAAGCCGCTATTAAGAGAAAATGCATTAGATATTTTTAAGATGTGGGATAAGCAAGAGGATAAAATTCCTTATTGATTAATCGAAAGGGGGGGAGTTTAATGAGAGGAATCAAATATGGAATGCCACAGTTATTAGAATTAAAAGACATTGAAGAAAATATTCAATTTTGTGAGAAAATAGGATTAAATTTTATAGAATTAAATGCAAATTTACCAATCTGTCAACCTGATCGGATTAATGTTCGATATCTTAATCGATTAAAAATGCAATATGGGGTTGAATTTACCATTCATTTACCAGAAGAGTTGGATTTAGGCCATTTCAATCGAAGAGAGAGAGAGGCCTATTTGAAGATTATTGAAGAATCGATTGGAATTGCGGATCGGTTGGGAATTAAAATTTTAAATTTACATATGAATCCAGGAATTCATTTCACAATGCCTGAACAAACGGTAGAATTATATGAAACTTATAAACAAGATTATTTAGAGAATATTAAATCATGTAAAGAAGCAATTAATTTATTTTTAGGTGGAACAGGTGTAATGATTGCAATTGAAAATACGGGGATTTTTGATCGTCCTCATATTCGAGAAGCCGTTGAAATATTACTTCAAAGCGATCGATTTTGTTTAACGTGGGATGTTGGGCATGATTATTGTCATAAGGATTGTGATCATGAATTTATTTTAAAACATATCGATCGGGTGAAACACATTCATATGCATGATGCTAAAGGAACTCATGATCATTTACCATTGTTTAGTGGAGAGATTGATTTAGATGAAGTATTCAATTTAGTAAAAGGTAATAACCCAATGATTTTACTTGAAGTTAAAACAAAAGAAGCATTAATCCATTCAGTTGCAAAACTTAAAGAAAAAATTTGGATAAATAGCAATTAATAAAAAACTATCTCAAGAATTCTTGAGATAGTTTTTTATTGAGAATATTCGGAATCAAAAAATTCAATTTTAGCTTCAAGAATTGTTTCAAGTTTAGAAATAGCTTGATGCATGGATGTTAAACAGGCTTCAACATCTTGCAAATCATTTGCTGTTATCCCCTGATTATTAATAATTGTATCTAATTTGGTGGCCTGTGATTGAATGATTTGAGATAAAGATGTTTCTTCTAAAGCGATGGATGCAATTAAATTATTAATGGCTTGATCATAGCTAGAGGATGTCATCTGTACTCACACCTCCATAGGAATAAATATAATAAAAATTCTTTATAATACATTGTATGATAAAGTTTATCTTTTGCGATTAAATACGATAGATTCTCTGATTATTAAAAAAATTTTCCTGTTTTATCTCAATTTTGACATTATATTTAGCAAAATAGGAAATTTAATGTATTGTTTTGAGTAGATATGGTATCTTTATAGGTAGAAAAAATAAAAAATAATGAAAAAACTAGTTTAGGAGTGAAGTAGTTGTTTTATACAGTTGGAGAAAAAATACGTCAAGTTCGACAACAATTTCATTTAAAACAGGGGACTTTTCAACATTTTGGGATTACTCAACATTATTTAAGTATGATTGAAACAAATAAGCGGCAACCTCCAGAAAAAACGTTAATTGATATATATGATGCCTTAGTTACATTAACAGAAGGTGAAATGCGGTCATTATATACATTGGATGAATTTTTAAAAACCCCAGAGGAGCAAGCACGTGAATTTTTTGAACAACGTTTAACAATAGATACGATTGTTGACCAATATGATGAATTGATGAGTGTGGCTAAGCAGTATAATTTAACAAGCTATATGATTCAGTTGGATAAATTATTAGGGCAGTATTATTTCATGAGGAATGATGGTCAAGAAGCCGTTAAACATTTTCAAATAGCCATTGATCGAGCCATTAAAGAAGATATTAATCCCTATCATTTATATCAACAATTTGGAATTATGTTGAGAAAGTTAGGACGATATGTAGAGTCTATTTCAAAACTTTCAATAGCCATTGGATACGCAAAAACTGAAGAACAAATTAAAGAGATTGATGTATTGTTAATCCTTACTTATTATCAAATGGGACAGCATCAGTTAGCATTAGAAATGATTAACCAATTAACTTCTAAAGCTAATATTTATCCTTCTAAGCATTATGTCAAGGCAATCCTTATTAAAGTAGAAATTTTACGAAATAATGGTCTGATATTAGAATCCCGAGATTATTTATTAGCTTTACTTGATGAGCCAGAGTATGAACCGTATTTAAAACATATTTATCATTCTTTAGGGTGGAATTACATAGCAAACCACGAGTATTCAAAAGCATTAGAAATATTAAAAAAAGCTTTTTCGTATCGTGAAAGTGATTTAGAAAAAGCCTTAACTCTTTTATTAATTGGTGCAGTATATTTTGAGATGGAGGAATATGAGGAAGCTCAATCATACTATACACAAATTAAGTCCACTATCTTATCCTCTTGGAGTACTAATTCTAAAAAAATGTGGTTTGATAAACAATTAGATTTATATTGGCGTACTAAACAAATGGACAAAGTAGTGTTACTACAACAAGAGTTAAAAGAGCTGGTTGAAACAGAAGCTCTTCCTGAAGATACTGTTAATCAAATAAAAAAGACATTTCTTAAACAGGTATCAACTCGTACTTCATTAAGTGAAGAAGAGTACTCACCTTTATATAATTTTTTAGTTTTCTGAAAATATCACAAGTTAGATGTGATATTTTTTTTCTTTATATATATCACTCGTTTATATTATGATAATGATGTACAAAGGGTAATGTACATTGGGGAATTAATTAACTTCTGTTTTGCAATGGGAGCAATACAGAAGTAATGAAAATTTTTATTTTTTAGAAGGAGAGAGCTAAAAAATAAAAATTATAGAATAAATAGGGTAATGTCTTCTAATTTGTCATTTGAATTTTTATGAGAGTAACAATTCATTTGTTACAATGAACTGTATCAGAGGAAAAACTGCTTTAGCTTAGGTGGGAACTAAGTTAAAGCAGTTTTTTTGTATACAAATAGATTGATTTTATCATTTTAAATATATAAGTTTAGCTACATATATATAAACATTAAAAGGAGTGAAAAGGTTATGTTAGATGTTACACTATTAGGAACTGGGGGTGGGATGCCTTTGCCAGGGCGATATTTATCGGCAACGCTCATCACTTATAGAGGGAATAAAATTTTAATTGATTGTGGAGAAGGAACCCAGGTATCTATGAGAGAAATCAATAGTGGATTTAAAAGTATTGATATGATTTGTATTACGCATATTCATGGTGATCATATTATTGGGTTACCAGGGTTACTTGGAACGATTGGAAATAGTGGACGAGTTAACCCTCTTTTAATTTTAGGACCAGAGGGGATTAGCGAAGCTGTATCAGCAGCTCGCGTCATCGCAAAGTATTTGCCGTATGAAATAAACGTGATTGAGAATCCACAACAGGAAATTGAGCTGTATAAAGGAGAGATAGTCATTAAAACGTTAGAGCTTGATCATTCCTCACCCTGTATAGGATATCAACTATATGTTAAACGACGTCCAAAATTTGATTTAGAAAAAGCTCTATCTAATAAGGTTCCAAAGGATATTTGGAATCAATTACAAAAATCAGATGAGCCCATATTTTATGAGGAGAGAGAATATTATCCGCATCTTGTTCTTGGTGAAGTTCGCAAGGGGATTAAAGTTAGTTTAGTGACAGACACTCGTCCGATTTTAGAGATTATTCCTTTTATCGAAGGTAGTGATTTATTTATTTGTGAGGGAACTTATGCATTTGATGAAGAAATCGAAAAAGCGATTAAAAATAAACATATGACCTTCAAAGAGGCGGCGACATTAGCTAAAAAGGGGAATGTTAAGTCGCTACTGTTAACACATTTTGGGGCAGCATTATTAACACCTGAGGAATATGCTTCAAATGCAAGAAATGTTTTTGAATCAACAGTCATAGGGAGAGATCACTTATCAGTTAATTTGAATTTTTCGGAATGACTAGATATACTTAGAAAAAAAGGCCATATATTTGGGCAAAGTAGTGGGGATATGATAGAATAGGTTAGACCAAAGGAGGGATACACATGATTAACTATATTAGTAAAGTAACGATTTATGTTCAAAATCAAGATGAAGCGATGGCCTTTTGGACTGAAAAAATGGGATTTGATTGTGATATTAAACCAATGGGACCTGGTTTTAAATGGGTAGAAGTAAAACCCCAAACAGATAGCCTAACATCATTTGTTATTTATGAAAAAGCACTAATGAAATCTCAAAATCCACAAACAAATGTTGAACATCCATCAATTATTTTAAGCACACAAGATATTCAGGTTACCTATGAAGAAATGAAGGAAAAAGGAATTAAGGTTGATGATTTAAAAATCATGCCTTATGGAAAAATGTTTACCTTCTATGACCAAGACGAAAATCGTTATATGATTAGAGAAGATAAATAAAAAGAAGTTGACTCAGGTTAAATAACCTGAGTTTTTTTGTTTTCTCAAAATGGCCGAAAAAAAACCGGCTCATTTTAAAAAGCCGGTTGTACCAATATCTCGATATATTCCAGGTACCCATATACAGAATATATTTCATCGATTCTTAGGCAGAATTATAACATATTCCTCATATGTTGACAAATTTTTTATGAAATTAAATTTAAAGACATAAATGTAGGATTTTAGATAAGCTTTTCATAATTAGAAAAGTTTTATTTCCTCTATATTAAAAGATAGAAACTATTTTATGTTTTATACAGTACGAGATAGTCTGTAATGATAGGCACGTGAATATATATAAGTAGTGATAAGTTTTTCATAGTTGGAAAACTTTTATCAGGACTATGGTAGGCGTTACTAAAAATAAGGTTTATTTATGAAGGTTGATTTTTAAAAATGTGAAAAATGTTTCGATAGAATGATAAAGAATATAGATGATATTTTTAAAAAAAGAGGGAGAGAGTTATGATTAAGGTTGCAGTGATTGGTGCGGGTCAAAGAGGAAAAGATACGTATGCAGATTATGTTTTAAAAGGAATGGAAGGGGTTGAAGTAGTCGGGGTAGCAGAACCGATTAGGGAGCGACGAGAGTATATGAAGAATCATCATCATCTAAGAGATGAGTTTCTCTTCGAGTCTTGGGAGCAGTTACTAGCGATTGATAAATTTTGTGACGCGGTGCTTATTTGTACGAATGATGACATGCATTATGAACCTGCTAAATTAGCGCTCGAAAAAGGATACCATATCCTACTCGAAAAACCGATGACTAATACACTCGAGGAGGTGGATAAGCTTGAGAATTTAGCTATAAATTATCCAAACCAAGTGTTTATGGTTTGTCATGTTTTACGATATACACCGTTTTTTAGCACGATTAAACGTTTAATTGATGAAGGGGCAATCGGAAAGATTGCATCGATTCAGCATAATGAGAATATTGGTTATTATCATATGGCGCATAGTTTTGTGCGTGGGAATTGGCGTAATTCAGTGGAAACGAGCCCTATTATTTTAGCGAAGAGCTGTCACGATTTCGATATTTTAAATTTCTTGGTGGGGGCAAAATGTATAAAGATTGCATCGTTTGGAAACCTTCAGCATTTTAAGAAGGAGTGTATGCCACTAAAGGCATCATCACGTTGTATTGATTGCCTAATTGAATCAGATTGTCCTTATTCAGCTTTAAAATTATATCCACAAAATATTGGAAAATGGCCAACATCTGTGATTACTGAAAATCAAACAGAAGAAGGGGTCAAAGAAGCTTTAGCACATGGACCTTACGGACGTTGCGTTTATTGTTGTGATAATGATGTGATGGATCATCAGGTGACAATTTTAGAATTTGAAAATGGAGTTAGTGCAACATTTAATTTAAGCGCCTTTACGCATGAGGTAACGAGAACAATTAAAATCATGGGTTCTAAAGGAGAAATTCGAGGGCACATGGGATTTAATCAAATTGAAGTTTATGATTTTTTAACGAAGCAAGTTGAGGTTATTGAGCCGAAAGATGATATTTCAGGACACAAGGGACATGGTGGTGGAGATTCAAGATTGTTACAAGATTTTGTTGACGCTGTTGAGGATTACTTAAATGGGAAAAAACATGAAGCTAAAACATCGGCATTAGTTTCACTAGAAAGTCATAGAATGGCTTTTGCAGCAGATGAGTCAAGATTGACTCAGCAAGTCATTTTACTTTAGTTTTTAAAATTGGAATATCTAAGAAGATAATGGTAATTATAATAATATTGTTAGGAGGTGGCCCAGTGGAAAATAAAGTTAGGACCGTGGCAGCAATCATTATTCCAGTGTTTTTATTTGTATTATTTACAGCTAGTTACCAAAGATATTTACCTCAAAAAAGTGTCGTAGAGTTACTTGATCACTATAAGTCTCTTCAATATGATAATGAAGATATCGCCATTCGTCTATCAACAACTTCTAGTGTCGAAACAGTCTTTTTAAATAAAGTACTACCAACGATGCACTATAAGGTGTTAGAAAGTAATGTTACGGATGATCAAGCAACGGTAAAAGTACAAATTAGTAATGTAAATTTAGATATGATGTTAGAAGATTATGAAGCGGGATTAGTAGAACAAACGATTAAACCTGTCATCGATGAAGAATTAACATCAGTTGGTTCTAAAATAGATGATTTTGAGATTAGTGTCTTAGTTAACTTAATCGATAATCCTGATATAAAAAAGCAGTATGTTACTCGTGAATTAGAACTAAATCTAACAAAAGTAGATGGCAATTGGGTTTTAGAGGATAATGATGAATTGTTTAAAGCCATGTTGGGATACGATTCGGATGAAATTTCACTACAACATTTAAATCGTGAGGTAAATTATTTAGCTCAGTAAAAAGGTAAGAACTATCTTAAAAAAGGTAGTTCTTTTATAGTGAAAAGATAGGTAAAAAAAACATCGAGTCGATACAGAGTGCATACAGTATAAATACAATTATTGGTTAGAGTAAATTGTTTGTCTTTATTCGATTTATATGAAATAATAAAAAAGTCTTATTCAAGACAACAAATTGAAATACTAAGATTAGTCCTTGCCAAGACTTTTTCAAATGTAATTTATCCCCCATTATCAGTACTTCAAAACTTTTTGTTTGAATACTAAAATAAAAAAAAGCGTGATCTCCCCTCTTAATGATCGCGCTTTTTTTTATTTTTAATAAATTTTACTTCATATAATACATTTAGCCATATATAACTAACATGATGACATTTAAAGTAAGCGTATTCTGTTTTATAATGAAGCCATATTTGAAACGCCAAACGTGTTAAAAGGGAGAGAGTAAAATGGCAATTTTATTTAATGAAGTAACAAAAGAATTTCATTTATATAATGATCATGTAAGTTATATTATAACAATTTTACAGAATAACCAATTAGGACAATTATATTATGGAAAAAGAATCCGTCATAATGACTCCTTTGCACATTTATTAGAAACGAGTAAACGTGCAATGGCAGCTTGTGTTTATGAAGGAAATCCATTTTTTACATTGGAACATTTTAAATTAGAGTACCCAACTTATGGAACAGGAGATTTTAAGTATCCAGCTTATGAAATTATGCAGGAAAACGGAAGTCATGTGACTAATTTTGAGTATGTATCACACAAAATCTATCGTGGTAAACCGGCGTTAATAGATTGTTTACCTGCCACTTATGTAGAAGATGAAGATGAGGCAAAAACACTAGAAATTACGTTAAAAGATGAAGTAATTAATACGGAGTTAGTTTTAACCTATACCATTTATGAAACACGCCCAGTCATTACACGTAATGCACGATTCAATCATTTAGGGGAAGAAAAAATTACGTTAACAAATGCCATGAGTGCTTGTGTGGATTTACCAGATTCAAATTATGAGATGATTGAATTAACAGGATCATGGTCACGTGAACGTCATGTTAAATCACGTCGTTTAGAGCATGGAATTCAAGCAATTTACAGCATGCGTGGAACAAGTAGCCATCAATATAACCCATTCCTTGCATTAAAACGTCCAAATGCTGATGAATTTTCTGGAGAAGTTTATGGATTTAGCTTTGTTTATAGTGGAAATTTCTTAGCGCAAGCTGAGGTTGACACATATGGTGTGACTCGTATCACAATGGGATTACATCCAAATCGTTTTAACTGGGTATTAAATCAAGGTGAAGTATTCCAAACACCAGAAGTAGTTATGGTTTATAGCCAAGATGGATTAAATGGAATGAGTCAAACTTATCATGAGTTATATCGTACTCGTTTAGCTCGTGGCTATTGGCGTGATCGTGTTCGTCCTGTTTTAATTAATAACTGGGAAGCAACTTACTTTGATTTTAATGAGGATAAAATTCTAAACATTGCCAAAACAGCAAAAGATTTAGGGGTAGAATTATTTGTTTTAGATGATGGATGGTTTGGTAATCGTGAAGATGATCACCGCGGGCTTGGTGATTGGTATGTGAAGAATCATGAAAAGCTTCCAAATGGGATTGAAGGATTAGCACAAAAAGTTGTGGACTTAGGGATCAAATTTGGATTATGGTTTGAACCAGAAATGGTGAATAAAGATTCAGATTTATATCGTGCTCATCCAGATTGGATTTTAGCAACACCGAATCGCGGATCATGTCATGGTCGTAATCAATATGTATTAGACTTCTCACGTTCTGAAGTTGTTGATTATATCTTTGATTTAATGGATAAAGTATTAGAAAAAACACCAATTTCTTATATTAAGTGGGATATGAATCGTAACATTACAGAATGTTTCTCTGCTACTGCAAAAGCAGAAGATCAAGGAAAAGTTATGCATAAATATATTTTAGGTGTTTATGATTTATATAACCGCTTAACTTCAAAGTATCCAGAAATCTTATTTGAATCTTGTGCAAGTGGTGGGGCACGTTTTGATCCAGGAATGTTATTCTATGCACCACAAACATGGACAAGTGATGATACAGATGCCATAGAGCGATTAAAAATTCAATACGGAACTTCAATGGTTTACCCAATTTGTAGTATGGGGTCTCACGTTTCTGCCATTCCGAATCATCAAACATTTAGACAGGTTCCACTTAGTACACGTGCAAATGTTGCTTATTTCGGAACATTTGGATATGAACTAGACCTAAATAAATTAACAGATGTAGAAAAAGAACAGGTCGCCGAGCAAATTGAATTCTTTAAAGAACACCGTGAAACCATGATGCATGGAACTTTCTATCGTTTACTAAGTCCATTTGAAAATGATATTACTTCCTGGATGATGGTTTCACCCGACCAAAAAACAGCATTAGTTGGATACTATCGTCCATTAACAACAGTAAATAACAGTTATTTACGTGTAAAATTACAAGGATTAAACGAAAACTTTAAGTATCATGTATCTATTAATGAAACAACTCATTACGGAGATGAGTTAATGAACTTAGGATTACTAACAAGTGATATTACACGTGGAGAAATTCTTGAAAAATATAATGGTGAAAATGGAGACTATGCATCACGTGTTTATGTATTAAAAGCTGAATAATAATAAAAAGTGTAAAGGGAAATTTCCTTTGCACTTTTTATTCGTATTGAAATGTCTTTCTTTTGAGAATACTTTTAAGGTATACTAATATGTTAATGAGTTTAGGAGATTGAAGGTGTGAAAAATGAACTTTAAAAAGTTAACAGGAAAAGTTATAACGAAAGATGATTTTGAATACGAAGAAAGTCGACAAGCTTGGAATCGAGCAATTCAAAAATATCCACAAGCTATTGTCTATTGTCAAAATGAAGAGGATGTTATGAATGCCTTAAAATTCTCAAAAGAAAATAAGATACCATTTCGTATTCGCTCAGGATCTCATCATTATGAAGGCTATTCAACAGGTAATGATCTTCTAGTCATTGATGTAAGTCATTTAAATAAAATAAAGTTGGATGAAGTCAATCAAATCGTTACCGTTGAAGGTGGAGTTCGAAATCGTGAATTATATGAAGCTGTTTGCGGTGCAGGATATCCATTTCCAGGTGGAGGGTGTCCAACGGTAGGTGTCGCTGGATTTACGCTTGGTGGAGGCTGGGGATATTCAAGCCGTTTATACGGTTTAGGATGTGATAGCTTAATTGAAGCTGAAGTCATTGATTATAAGGGAGACAAGCTAGTAGCCAATCATCAAATGAATCCTGATTTATATTGGGCTTTAAAAGGTGGTGGTAGTGGAAACTTTGGTGTTGTAACAAAGTTGACATATAAGTTACCAGAAAAAATGGCGATGTGTACATTGGTTAACATTGATTATCAACGCGTTAGTGTAGAAAAAGTGATTGAGGTGGCTAGCCGTTATCAACAATTTTTTAAAGACTTAGATCGTCGTTTAAACTTAAAAATGGCGATGTATAATTCTGAAACAAAGGGACAAGGTGTTAGATTAACGGGGATCTTTTATGGAACGAAAGAAGAAGCCGATGCATTGCTAAATCAATTTAATGATGGGACAGATTATGACTTAGATTATATGTCAGTGCTTGAAGCGAATCGTGCAGTCCAAGATTCTCATCCTGATTTTGAAAAGTATCGTTCAGGTGGACGATTTATTTATCGTCATTACACAGAGGTAGAATTAAAAGAGATGCTTCATTTAATTGAGGTACGTGCCGAAGGTTCATTATACACAGCGATTACGTTTTATGGAGTAGGTGGAGCCGTGTCTGATGTTAGTCCACAAGAAAGTGCATATTATTATCGCGATGCTATCTTTATTTTAGGATTCCAATCGGTCTGGGAAGAGTCGAAATATGCGCCAACTAACCGTCAGTGGGTAGAAGAACGATTTAAAATTTTATCGACTTATACAGAAGGATCCTTTATTAATTTCCCAATCGCCCAACAAAACTATGAAAAACAATACTATGGAGAAAATTTACCGAGATTAAAATTGGTAAAAGCTAAGTACGATCCAGATAATTTCTTTAATTTTGAACAAGGAATTAAATGGTAAGATGTTAAGGAGTGTTTCATAGAGATTCCGTTGTTTTTTGCTTAATATAGAGGCAGACAATGATAGAGGAGTGTCCCAGCGGTGGAAGAATAGATTGTCTAACGCCAATAGCTGGGGGCCACCCCAATAGTTGAGGAAACTTTTCCCCCAAAAAAAGTTGGGGTATAATTTTTTGTTTAATAGGGTAGCAAGCTACTATGAGGAATTGCCTGACTAGTAGAGGAAAGCTAAGTAGTGAGCCTTTAATTAATGGGAAGGCCGACAGCTATAAAGGAGTGCTCCAGCAGTAGAGGAATAGTTAATCGCTGGGGGGTCCCACCCCAAAAGTTGGGGTATAATTTTTTGTTTAATAGGGTGGCAAGCTATTATGAGGAATTGCCCTACTAGTGGAGGAAAGCTAAGTAGTGAGCCTTTGGCTCGCTACTTAGCGTAGGGAACCCATTGACATATTTCTAGACCACTGTTAAGATGTTATAGAATTTTGAAAAATTTTGGATATAGAGTATAAAAGAGGAGGAGAGAAAACGATGACGGATATGACGAAAGGGAGTCCAATTAAGTTAATTTTGGCATTTATGATTCCGATTTTAATCGGAAATTTATTTCAACAATTATACAGTATGGTGGATACAGCGATTGTTGGAAAGTTCGTGGGGGTTCAAGCCTTAGCAGCAGTTGGTGCAACAGGAGGATTAGTTTTTCTAATCTTAGGTTTTATTAATGGATTAACTCATGGTTTTTCAGTGATTATATCACAGCGATTTGGTTCTAATGATGAGGAAGGGGTAAAAAAGGCAACTGCAATGTCTATTTACCTGTCAGCTATCGCAACAGTCATTATCACCATTATTTGCATGATTTTTGCTAAGCCGTTATTACAAATTATGAATACGCCAGCTGATATTTTAGCTGATGCGAATACCTATGTAAGTATTATTTTTGGTGGAATTATTGCCACTATTTCTTATAACTTATTAGCGTCGGTTTTACGTGCATTTGGAGATAGTAAAACACCACTTTATTTTTTAATCATTGCTTCCATTACAAATATCGTATTAGACCTAGTTTTAATTATTAACTTTAATATGGGAGTAGCGGGAGCAGCTGCTGCAACGATTGCTTCTCAAGGATTATCAGCTTTTTTATGTTTCGTTTACATGAAGAAAAAATCGGATATCCTTACATTACAAAAGCACCACTTTAAATTGGATAGATTATTGGTTAAAGAACTTATGGCAGTTTCAATTCCAATGGCGTTACAATATTCAATTACAGCAGTTGGGGTTATGATTTTACAAGTGGCAATTAATAGTTTTGGATCAACAGTTGTTGGAGCCTTTACAGCGGCAACAAAAGTAGAGCAGTTAGTAATTCAACCATCTATTGCAATTGGAATGACGATGGCAACATTCTCAGCTCAAAATATCGGAGCGAGAGAGCTTGGACGTGTACGTCAAGGGGTTAAACAGGCTACAATTTTAACATTATGTGTAAATGTTGTGTCAGCTTTAATTGTTGTCTTCTTTGGAACTTACTTTGTTGGATTCTTTGTTGAAACAGAAGGAACTGAAGTTTTAACTTATTCACAACAATATTTAAATACAGTGGCAACCTTCTTCCCAATCTTAGGATTACTATTCTTATATCGTTTTACTTTACAAGGTCTTGGAAGCACAGTAGCACCTATGTTTGCGGGTGTAATGGAATTAATTATGCGTACGGGTGTTGCTTTTACGTTGCCGGGATTAATCGGATATGCGGGCGTTTGTTTAGCAAGTCCATTTGCTTGGGTAGGTGCAACAGTCTGGCTCTTATATTCATATTTTAGAGTTATGCCACGTCTAAAATCAGAATTTTGTGAATTAAAACCAGAATTGCAGTTATAAAAAAATCGAGAGTAATCACACTATAAGTGATTACTCTTTTTTATTTTTTAAAATGCATCATATAATATTAATAATAATTATTATTTATAAAGGCTATACTTACATATATTTCATAGAAAACCAGCTATCTGCAAACCAGATTTGTCTTTCACTACTAACCACAATTAATCAGATGATATTGCAACATCAACCTGTTCGATCGTTTATCCATCTTATCATAGTTAGATCGTTTGCTTTCGGGTCAATTAATATTAATTAAATATTTTAATATATTTTTTTATATATATATATTATTCTATTTATTTATAACTTATTGTTTTACTAATATTAATTACTTGCTGACCCATTATACAAAAGGTACATCATTAATATAATATAATATATTCATGATTGCTTATAAAATAATCATTTTCATACTTTCCCTTACGGTACTTACTATACTTATTAATAGTATTTAGTCTTAGAATTTGTTATCCTATTTTCTTACATTTTTTTCACATAATACTTATTAGACCTTTATTATTTTCTCTCACCAATACTCATAATATCTCTGTTGATTTCTTATCCTTAAGTTACTTAGATGTTTCAGTTCACTTAGTTTATTATTATTAATAATTATTCTTATTATAAATATAATAAAAAATAACATTATTAATATAAAGGTTTACCCTTAGGTTTTAAAATTAATTGTTATTAATTTATTAGT
>NZ_CALIOS010000143.1:0-19197 GCF_938044715.1 uncultured Turicibacter sp. | reverse complement strand
ATATTGTTTTAGCCGATAACATTGTAACAGGATAGAGACTTGATGTCTCTTTTTTTGATGCCATAAAAAAGGCGTTGCTTAGTTAGCAACACCAAATATTATAGAACCTTTTTATCTTATTTTTCGAATATTTTTTCATTTCGTTCTTTTGATAGGATATAATCTGGATTTTTGTTACCGTACTATTAAATAAAATCATAAAATTAAAAATGTATCTGATAATGAGACTGCTTTATCATTGATGTGTGAAAGCATAAAAAACAATACAGCATGAACAAGTCGTCATTTTTTTTAGAATCAATAGAAGTAAAGTTGTAAGGTAAAATTTAGCAAATTATTTTAATTTGTGAAAATAGTAATAACGCTTTCTTTTGGTAAGGAACTGTGATAGAATCCAAATTGTACAAGAAAAGATTATAACGTTAAATTGCCAAGCGATAACAATCCGTTTATTCTTGTTAAAATGTTTTTTACCCTAATTGAAAAGAGGCTTCCGAATGAATCGGAAGTCTCTTTTTGATAAGAAAGACAATTTGTGAAAAAACGGATTAGGGGGAAGGAAAAAGGTTAATTTAATTATTAATCTTATAAAATGAAGGGGATGAATAAAATATGAAATGTGAAGTGATTGTAATCAAAAATCTAATCAAACAAAATAAATTAGATTTAGCTATTCAGGAATTAATGGACTATGCGGATAAAACGGGGGCAAACAATATTGTAGTCAATCATTATTGGTCACAACAAAAATTACAACAATTAATTGAAGAACAATGCAAAGATGAATATATGCATTGGATTACCGTCTATGATTCAATTTCCCATATTGAAACTTTAAAAGCACCTTGGTTTTATCGTGATGAATTAGGAAACTTTTATAATATAAATGAAATGATACTTGAATTAACACTTAAAAAAATTGAGAATAATGTAAAATCAGCATAATTGGGGATAAGTCTGAAAAGTAGGGGAAAACAATGAGGGATGATCAGAAAAGTACACGAGAAAAACATTTGAAATTACTTGGTAAAAGTTTTCCAAGTATTGATAGTGCTGCTACAGAAATTATTAATTTAGAAGCAATATTGAACTTACCGAAAGGAACAGAACATTTTTTGACAGATATTCATGGGGAGTATGAACCTTTTATACATGTTTTAAAAAATGGTTCAGGAGTTGTAAAGGTTAAGATTGAAGAAGTTTTTCGAAATACCTTGCTAGATAGCGAGAAAAAGTCACTAGCTACGTTGGTCTATTATCCAGAACAAAAAATTGAGATGGTTGAAAAGCAATTTGACAAGATGGATGACTGGTACCGAGTTAATTTATATCGACTCATTGAACTTTGTCGAAATGCTTCAAGTAAGTACACGCGGTCTAAAGTTAGAAAAGCTTTACCAGAGGATTTTCGATATATCATTGAAGAATTGTTACATGAGCAAGAAAATGGCATTGATAAGCATGATTACTATGATGGAATCATTAATACGATTATTGAAGTCGGAAAGGCACGGGAGTTTATTATTGCCTTATCTAATCTTATTCAACGTCTTGTTATTGATCGCCTACACATTATCGGAGATATTTACGATCGTGGACCAAGGCCCGATATTATTATGGATACTCTTTTGAACTATCATAGCGTCGATATCCAATGGGGAAATCACGATATTGTGTGGATGGGCGCTGCATCTGGTCATCAGGCTTGTATCGCCAACGTTTTAAGAGTTTCAGCACGTTATAATAATTTAGATGTTATAGAAGATGCCTACGGTATCAACTTATTGCCACTTGCAACTTTTGCTATGCATGCCTATCAAGATGATCCATGTCATGCCTTTCAAATTTTAGATAATCGTAAGGAAGATTATGCGATGGGAGAATTTGAACTAATTTCCAAAATGCATAAAGCAATTACGATTATTCAATTAAAATTAGAGTATGATATCATCACGAAACATCCAGAATTTGAAATGACACATCGACTTTTATTACATAAAATCAATTATGAAGCAGGAACAATTGATTTAAACGGACAAACTTATCCACTGACTGATACCCATTTTCCAACGATTAATCCTCATCAGCCATATGAGCTAACAGATGAAGAGAGAAATGTTATTGAACGCCTAACGATTTCTTTTATTAACAGTGACAAATTACAAAAACATGTGCGTTTTTTGTTTAAGTGTGGCAGCATGTATTTAAAATATAATTCGAATCTCTTATTTCATGGATGCATTCCCATGAATGAGGATAAAACATTTCAAGAAATGACGATTCAAAATAAACGGTATAAAGGAAAAAAACTACTAGATCAATTTGAAGTTATGGCAAGAGAGGGTTATTTTAATCAAAATAATCTTGAAGATAAGCAGTATGGGATGGATATCATGTGGTATTTATGGTGTGGGGCAAAATCCTCTTTATTTGGAAAAGAATCAATGACAATGTTTGAACGCTATTTTTTAGAAGATAAAAAGCTCATGGTTGAGAAAAAGAATGCCTATTATAAGTTTCGTGATGATGAAGAAATGTGTAACTTGATTTTTGAAGAATTTGGACTTGATCAATGCGAGTCTCGTATTGTTAATGGACATGTTCCCGTTAAAAAAAAGGATGGTGAAAGTCCGATTAAAGCAAATGGAAAATTGCTTGTCATTGATGGTGGATTTTCGAGGACGTATCAACGGAAAACGGGGATTGCAGGCTATACGCTGATTTATAATTCATACGGGCTACAAATTGTCGCTCACGAACCTTTCGAATCAACGGAAAAAGCCATCGCTCTTGAATTAGATATTTTATCCACAAGAGTCGTTGTCGAAAAAATATTAGTAAGAAAGCGGGTAAGGGACACTGATGTTGGCCTTGAATTAATGGATCAGATTGATGATTTGAAATTACTTTTAAATTCCTATCGTCGAGGCTCTATGAAATTTTAAAAATCTTCTGTATAAAAGTTTGATCATTGGATAGTCTATGTCTATCGTAAACTTATTTTTTCAGTATTTCTATGTTTGAAGTGAGGTTTCCATGTCAGAGTGGACACCTCTTTTTAATAAAGGAAATAGTTTGTGAAATTTTCAAAAGTAATGATAGATAAAACAAAAGATAATTCACGAAATTAAAACTTTAATTCATTAAAATAGATTATAGTGAGAAATATAGTTCAGATGAGAAAAACTAGCCCTAAACAATTTACAAGATTTTATTTACAATAGTCAAAAAAGTAGTTGACCTTTACGCAACGTTAACCTGTATGATAAAGATGAAAGGAGGAATTTGAAGATGGAATATACTATTTTAAAGTTAGCACATCTTGCAGGGATTAGTACGAGAACGTTACGTTATTATGATGAAATTGATTTGTTAAAGCCGGCTCGAATGAGTTCGTCAGGATATCGTATCTACTCACAAAAAGAAGTTGATCAACTTCAACAGATTTTATTTTATAAAGAATTAGGCGTTGGACTTGATGAGATTAAACAGATAATCAACAATCCACAGTTTGATGATATGCAAGCTTTACAAGACCATTATCAAAAACTCCTTGAAAAAAGAAAACAGATTGATACTATGATTGAAACCGTACAATTAACGATTCAATCTCGTAAAGGAGAGATAAAAATGACAGATAAACAAAAATTTGAAGGATTAAAAAAACAATTAATTGAAGAAAACGAACAAAGATATGGACAGGAACTTCGTGAAAAATACGGAGAAGATGTCATTAATCATTCTAATAAACAATTCAAAAACTTATCAAAAGAACAATATGAAGCAATGAACCAATTATCATATGAAATTTTAGCATTACTTGAAGAGGCGATGGAGACTAATAATCCAGAAAGTGAACTCGCTCAAGTTTTAGCTAAAAAACATCATGAATGGTTAGGGTATACATGGCCATCATATAGTAAAGAAGCCCACGCAGGCTTGGCCCAAATGTATGTAGCGGACCCACGATTTACAGCTTACTATGATGAAAAAATAAAACCAGGAGCTGCACAATTTTTATGCGATGCTATCCTGGTATATACAAAATAATAAGAGAGGGACATTTCATTTGAGATGTCCCTTTTAAATATAAATATAAGAAATATTTTATGTTTTTTTGTTAAAATCTTAACAAGATATCATTTTTATATAGCCATCCTCATATGAAACAATTTATAATAGAGAATGGTTCAAAATTTTTGAAGAATTTTGACGATAATATAGTGAAAAAGTATCGATAAGCTCAAAGCTAGAAGAAGATATCACATATTTGAGGAGGGATATACGGATGGCTTTTAAAGATATTCAGCATTTTATGCGATTTTTAGAAGATAGAGGGGAATTAGTCCGCGTTAAAGCCGAAGTCGATGCCGATTTAGAAATTACAGAAATTACGGATCGAGTGTCTAAAAATTACGGTAAGGCTTTATTATTTGAAAATGTTAAAGGATCTGATTATCCTGTCTTAATTAATTCAATGGGAAGTGAAGAGCGAATGAGCTGGGCACTTGGCGTTGAAAAATTAGAAGATGTTGAGCGAGATATTGCAGATTTAATTAATATGCAAAATTATATGAAAATTCCAAGTCTGATTAAATCAGTGCCAAACTTAATGCGTTTGTTAGCTGTTTTACCTTGGAAATTACCTATTAAAGGAGCGTGTCAGGAAGTAATTGAGCATGATCCTGACTTATCCACACTTCCAGTTTTAAAGTGTTGGCCAGATGATGGAGGAAAATTCTTTACGTTACCTTTAGTTATGACAAAAGACCCAGATACAGGTGTTCAAAACACGGGGATGTACCGCATGCAGATCTTTGATAAGAACACGACAGGAATGCACTGGCATTGGCATAAAGATGGTCGAGAAATTTATGATAAGTATCGTAAATTAGGTGGTAAGATGCCAGTTTCAGTCGCGATTGGATGTGATCCAGCCTTAATTTTCTCAGCCATTTCACCATTACCAAAAATGATTGATGAAATGATGTTTGCAGGATATTTACGTAAGCGTCCAGTTAAGATGGTTAAATCGATTACAAACGATATTTACGTACCAGCAGATGCCGAATTTATATTAGAGGGATATGTGGATGTAAATGAAGCGTTACGTTTAGAAGGTCCATTTGGGGATCATACGGGGTACTATTCATTAGCAGATATGTATCCAGCCTTCCACGTGACATGCATAACTCATAAGAAAAATCCAGTTTATCCAGCGACGATTGTTGGACGTCCACCAATGGAAGATTGCTATATGAGTAAAGCAACAGAACGTGCATTTTTACCGTTATTAAAAATGATTTATCCAGAAATTGTGGATTACTCATTACCATTTGAAGGGGTATTCCATAACTGTGTCATCGTTTCAATCAAAAAACGATTCCCAGGTCATGGTAAAAAAGTGATGAACTCTTTATGGGGAATGGGGCAAATGATGTACGCTAAAATGATTATCGTCGTTGATGCTGACATTAATCCACATGATACTAAAGCTGTTGCTAAACAAGTCTTTGAAAGTTTGGACATGACAAAAGATTTAGTCTTCTCGCAAGGTCCGCTTGATGCCCTAGATCATGCCTCATCAACTGATCATTATGGTTATAGATTAGGAGTCGATGCGACTCGTAAATTTGACGTTGAAGGAACTGAATCGAAATGGGACATTAAAATCCAAGACGATATGACGGCATACTTATCAACTCATGAAAAAATATTAAATTTTGATTATCCAATGTCAGACGTTTTACAAGGATGCCTAGTTGTTTCAATCAAAAAAGAAAGCAAGGATGATGTGCGTCAGTTAATGGAAGAATTATGGTCACAAGATGCTATGAAATATAATAAATTCTTAATTGTTGTTGACGAGGATGTTGATTCAACAGATACATCAAAAGTTGCATGGAAAGTCTTTAATAATATTGATGCTATGCGTGATTTAGTCATTCGTGAGGTTCCATCTGAACAGTTTGGGCATCGTTTAGGAATCGATGCAACGAAAAAGTTAGCAATGGATGGTCATCAACGCGTTTGGCCAGATGATATTGTCATGTCAGATGATGTAAAAGAAAAAGTCACACGTAGATGGAGTGAGTATGGAATTGATTAAGAAAATAGGAAAAAAAATTAATGACTACGGAGTACTAGTCATGTTCTCACATACCATTTTCTCATTGTCATTTGCTTTAATTTCAATGTTACTTGCAGGAAATGGAAAGTTAAATTTTAGAGTTATCTTTTGGATTTTAGTTGCATTTATGTCAGCCCGAACAGGAGCGAATGCCTTAAATCGTGTCATTGATGCTGAAATTGATGCCAAAAATCCACGAACAGCAACACGTCAATTACCACAGGGATTAATGAATAAAAAAGAAATTTTAATTTTTGTTGTGATCTGTTTTGCTATTATGGTCTTTGCAGCATGGCAGTTAAATACCATTTGTTTTATCTTATCCCCAATCGCGTTATTCTTAATGACGATTTATTCATACACGAAACGTTTTACTTGGATGTGTCACTTAGTCCTTGGAATTACTTCGGCAGCAGCACCAGTTGGAGCATGGCTTGCCGTAACAGGAAAAATTTCATTAATTCCACTTGCGATGGGAGCTGCTAATACATTATGGGTAGCAGGGTTTGATATCATTTACGGTGCTCAAGATTATGATTTTGATACGAAAAATGGAATTCATTCCATTCCGGCTCGCTTTGGAGTGAAAAATGCCTTACATATTTCATCGGTATTTCATGTTTTAGCTGTCATTTTCTTACTTATGGTTGGCTTATTAGCTCCGCAATTGGGTATAATTTATTATGGCGGTTTATTAATAAATATGGTATTATTTGTAATTCAACACAGGTTAGTGAAGCCAGATAATTTAACAAATGTTAAAATCGCTTCTTATAGTATTAATCAAGTTATCAGTATTGTATTTTTAGTGACAGGATTACTTGATTGTTTAATTTAGGAGATTAATCATGAAAAAAATTGTTGTTGGAATCACAGGAGCAAGTGGTAGTATTTATGCCAAACGATTGATTGAAGAACTTGCATCAAAGGGTTACTTGGTTCATGTTATTGCGACGGATAAAGGAAAGCAAGTCTTTAAATATGAGCTCTCTTTAGATTTAAAGCAATGGATCCGAGAACTAAATCAACCAACTGTTAAGTTAGAAGATAATCAGAATTTATTTGCTGGAGTGGCAAGTGGTTCACATGGATTTGATGCTGTTATTGTGATGCCTTGTTCAATGGGGACTTTAGCAGAAATTAGCCATGGATTATCTAGAAATTTACTATGTCGTGCAGCAGATGTTGCACTAAAAGAAGGACGTAAATTAATTATTGTACCGAGAGAGACTCCGTTCAATACGATTCATCTTGAAAATATGTGTCATCTTTCAAAAGTAGGTGCTACTATTATTCCGGCGATGCCTGGATTTTACCACCATCCACAAACTTTAGAAGACTTAGTTAATTTCGTTGTAGGAAAGGTATTAAGCTATCTTAATATAAATCATAATTTATTTAAAAAATGGGAGGATACAAACTATGAAGATTAAGAAATTTTCACTAATGGCAGTAGCTTTGATGGCCACAACAATGTTAGCTGCATGTGGTGATCAAAAAGAGGAGCAAGTAACACCAACTCCTGAAGGATCAGAAACGACTGAGACAACAGAATTAACTAAATTAAGCTTTGGAGTCATGAGTTCGATTGATGTTGTTCCATTAATCATCGCACAAGATCAAGGTTATTTCACTGAAGAGGGGATTGATCTTGATTTACAAGTATTCGCAGCAGCAAAAGATCGCGATGCGGCTTTACAAGCAGGGGAATTAGACGGAGTTTTATGCGATGAAGTTGCGATTTCAATTTATCAAAATTCTGATATTAACATGCAAATCACAGGGACGACAAATGGTTCTTGGACATTAGTAGCAACACCTGAATCAGGAATTTCTACGCTAGCTGATTTAAAAGGAAAATCGATGGCGATTTCAGAAAATACAATGATTGATTATTTATCAGATTATTTAGCGATTAGTAACGGAATGACAGTAGCTGATATTGAAAAAATTGCAATTCCTGCTATGCCAGCTCGTTTAGAAGCATTACAAAACAACCAAGTGGATGCAGCTATTTTACCAACACCATTTAATGATACGGCTATTGCAAATGGAGCAAAAGAAGTAGATAAAATCTACAATGAAGATATCATGATTTCAGTGACAGCTTTCTTACAAGAAGTAATTGATGAAAATAAAGAAGCTGTTCAAGGATTCTACAAGGCGTATAATAAAGCAATCGATTATATTAACAACACAGATATCGCTGAATTTGAAGATGTAATCATCAATGCAGCAAATTATTCAGATGAAATGCGTGGAAATATCATTTTACCTGAGTACTTACACAACTACTTACCAGCTGAAGAAAATGTCCAAAAAGTATTAGACTGGTCAAAAGATAAGGGTTTATTAACTAAAGACATTAAAGCAGCTGATGTAATCAACAACATCGCGATGCAATAAGGAGGCTTTTATGATACAGGTAAATCACTTATCTGTTTCCTATAAAAGCAAAAATAAAGAGGTTAAGGCATTAGAAAATATTAATTTCACAGCAGATAGTCATGATATCTGTGCCATTATTGGACCATCTGGGTGTGGGAAGTCAACACTTCTAAATGTCTTATCTGGAATAATCAAAGAGTATGAGGGTCAAGTTCTTCTAAACGGGGAGGAGCTTAACCCTCATCTTCATAAGATAGGATTTATTCCTCAAAATTTTGGGCTTTTACCGTGGAAAACAGTCGAAGAAAATTGTTTATTATCTTTTAAAATTAAACGCGAAAAAGTAACAAATGAAACATTGAATAAAATGAATGAGATGATGAAGACATTAAATATTGATGCTCTTAACAAAAGATATCCAAGTGAACTCTCGGGGGGACAAAAGCAACGTGTCTCAATGGTACGCAGTTTCCTAATGCAGCCTGACTTACTCTTAATGGATGAAGCTTTTTCAGCACTAGATGCCATTATCAAAGAAGATGCACAGGAACTATTCTTAAAAATTTGGCAAGAAAATCAGATTAACACCTTCTTCGTCACACATAGTATCGATGAAGCATTATATATGGGAAAAAAAATTATCATCATGTCGAATACTCCAGGACAAATTACAGAAATAATTGAAAATCCACTTTTCAACAACAATCATTTCAGACAACACCCTGAATATTTAACATTATACGATCATATGAAAAAATTAATTAAAAAGGGGTGGGCGAATTGACTTCATTAGAAAAATTATGGAGCTTTATCAAAGGGTTCATCTTGTTAAATATTATTTGGATCATAGGATCGTTCTTGATGGATACTCGAAGCTTACCGATGCCAGGTAAAGTTTATTTGAATTTACCAACCCTTTTTGAAAATGGATTTTATGTTCATATCCTTGCGAGTCTGTATCGCATTTTTGTCGGACTCTTAATCTCTTTTACTATTGGCTCACTTGTTGGACTTTTGATGGGATATTCTAAGCGATGTAATAAATTATTAAACCCACTCGTCTATTTTGTTTATCCTGTCCCCAAAACGGCTTTATTGCCTGTGGTAATGACATTATATGGACTTGGGGATAAATCTAAAATCGTGATTATCGTGTTAATTACCGTATTTCAGGTCATCGTATCGGTACGCGACGCTGTTTTAAATGTAGAGGGTGAACTTTATAATCCACTCATCAGTCTTGGAGCGAATCGTTGGCAACTATTTTTACATGTTACATTCCCGGCTATTTTATCAGAGGTGTTAACGAATATTCGTCTATCAATTGGGACGGCTTTTTCTGTATTATTTTTTGCAGAAGCCTACGGAACAAAGCAAGGATTAGGTTACTTTATTCAAGATTCATGGTCGCGTATCAACTATATAGACATGTATTCAGGAATTGTCGTGTTAAGTTTAGTTGGTCTAATATTGTTCATCTTAATTGATTATTTAGAAAGTATTTGCTGTCGCTATAAACGAAATTAATTTGAGGTGAGTTAAGATGTTAGTTATTAGTGAAAAATTTAAAGAACACAACATTAAATGCCGAATCATTAAAATGGGGAACGATTTAAATATCACAATCGAAGGTGGAGATATTCCTCATATTGGAGCTGTAGCGTTAGGAATTCCTGTTGATATGCCACATGATATTTCTAAAAAGACAACCTCGGTTTCTTTACTAACAGTTCCGGGACACAAAGAAGATGATGTGGTATTAAAATGTGCGAAACGATTAGTAAAAGAGCTAGGTGTAACTGTTGTTGTAACTTGTGGAATTCATATTAAGGATATTACTTTTAATGAGATTAACGATTTACTGACACTTATTAATCAAATGATGACTCAAATCATTGGACAATTAAAATAGAGATAGGCTATTATCTATAATGGATAATAGCTTTTTTTGTGGATAAAATTATCGAGTTTTTATATAAGTTACACCTCTTTTTGATTATAATAATATTAATTGACAAAATTCGTTTAAGATTTGAGGGAAATATCATGAAACAAAGAGACATCCAGGTATTAATTATTAGTGCTAATCATGACATTGAAAAAATGTTAAAAAAAGTTTCATACGAATTTCTTCAACAATATGCTTTAAAATTTGAAACACATCGTGAGATTATAATAAAAGAATTTGATTTCATCATTATTGAGGATGATAAACATGCCCTATCACACTTAAAAGAGTTAAAGAATTGTTCATTATATGATAACAAACCTGTTTTAATTGTTGTTGAGAAAAAGAAAAATTTAGCATCATTTATTGAGATGGGAGTTCATGATTATCTTGTGAAACCTCTTCATATAGAAGAACTTAAGTTGAAAGTTAAAAGTTATTTGAGATATATATCTGTGCTTAGAGAATCTAAAAATAGTCAATTACAATTTGATGCTTTATTAAATAATACTCCTTATATGGCATGGTTCAAAAATACAGATAGTCAATATATTAAAGTGAATCGTGAGTTTAGAGAACATTCAGGTAAAGACGATGATGTTATTTTTGGGCGGGATGATTCCTTTGTATGGGATGGAAAAATTGGAGAGACATGTCGAGAGTATGATTTGATTGTCATGAATGAAAGACGACAAATTGTTTTTGAGGAAGTGATTCCCGGGAAAAAAGGATATCGTGAATTTAATATTTACAAAGCCCCGGTCGTTGATGAATTGGATGAAGTCATTGGAACAATAGGGATTGCACGAGATGTCACAGAACTTAGAAACAAAGATGCCAAACTTCAAATGATTTTAGAAAATATTCCATTTGCCATATGTTTAAAAGAATTAGATGGAACAATCATTGATGTAAATTCTAAGTTTATGGAATATTACAACAAATCACGAGAATCAATCGTGGGATATAAAATTTCAGAATTAGATAAGTCATTTAATGCGGTCATTGCTTATGAAGATCAGACTGTCATCAAAGAAGGATGTAGTCAAAAATTTATCCGTCAGTTTGAGTTACGGGGTGAGGAACGAATTGCTGAAATTTATAAGGCACCTGTTTTTGATATTGCAAATAAAATGATTGGGATTGTCGCACTGATGCGTGAGGTGACGGAAGATATTAAAACACAAGAGCATATTAAACGATTAGCTTATACTGATTTTTTAACTGGGCTGCATAATAGACGTAGTTTATACAAATATATTGAATCAGAAAAAGCTCAATTAAATTTAACAGTTATGTTTATGGATTTAGACAACTTTAAAAAATTAAATGATAGTTTTGGACATCATTATGGAGATGAGGCCTTGTTGCTGATTTCTAAAAAACTAATTTCACTTTGTGAAGATGCTTTTGTTGCTCGTATTGGAGGCGATGAGTTTGTCGTTGTGTGGAAAAATCTAAATTCTGAAACTGATTTAATGAATAAGATTAATGAAATCTTATTAGAAATGAAAACAGAGTTTAGCAAAGGAGATAAGACAAATATCATCTCAGTTAGTATGGGGATTGTAAATAGCAAAGGGCGTGATATTGATGTGGATCACTTATTACTTCAAGGTGATTTAGCACTCTACCGAGCAAAAGAAAAAGGTAAAAATCAATTCGTCATTTACACTGATGATTTAGAGAAGGAGCGGTTATTTGCACTCGAACTCGAGATGGATTTACGAGATGCTATTAAAAATAATGAAATTACGTTATTTTATCAACCTCAATATACTTGTGATAAACAACTACAAGGATTTGAGGCGTTGTTTAGATGGGATAATCCAAAATATCAGCACGTATCCATTATTGATATTATTAAAATGATTGAAGAGTGTCGTATGATTGATGAAATTGGCGATTATATCATTGAACACTCATGTCGCTTTGCAAAAAAGGTAAATGAATATTCAACTAAACTATTGGTTGTTTCGATGAATATTTCTGCTTTGCAAATTATGAATCATAATTTTGTGGATAAGTTTAAATCATTGATTGAAAAAGTTGGTGTTTCACCAAGTCTCATTGGAATTGAGATTACTGAGACAGTTTTAATGGAAAATATGAAGGAAAATACGAAGAAACTTAAAGCGTTAAAAGCGTTAGGCGTAAAGATTTCACTCGATGATTTTGGGACAGGATATTCTTCATTAAATTATTTAGTTCATTTGCCATTATCTCAGGTTAAAATTGATCAAAGCTTTGTTAGAGGAATGAGTCAAGGTGAGGAATTTATTAGATTAGTCAAATTGATCGTTAATATAGCACATACTTTATCTTTACCAGTTGTAGCAGAGGGAGTAGAGTATGAAGAAGATTTAAAATTGTTACAGTCTTTGAAGATAGATTATATTCAAGGTTATTATTTTTCAAAACCAGTCTGTGAAGAAGAAGCATTAAAATTAATTTAAACTAAAGCTCATCCTATAGGATGGGCTTTTTTTATATTCATAAGATAAGCCCCTACTTACATATAATGAGATGTACTGTATTCAAACTAGGGGAGGCGCTTAAATGTGAAGCAAAAGGTGAAAGAAATGGTGGACGCCATTTATCCGACGTTAGTTGAAATTCGACGAGATTTTCATCGTCATCCTGAGTTAGGATTAGAGGAATATCGGACATCATCGAAAATTAAAAGTTATTTGAAAGAAACAGGAATTAAAATAGATCAGTTAATTGGAGAAACAGGAATTGTAGGATTGATTGAAGGTGCATCGGACGGGAAAACAATTGGGTTAAGAGCGGATATTGATGCACTTCCGATTCAAGAGGTCAATAAAACGGATTACATATCGTTAAATCCGGGGAAGATGCATGCTTGTGGACATGATGTTCATACGACTATTTTACTTGGAACAGCATTTGTTTTACAAAGTTTGAAAGATGAGTTTAAGGGAAATGTAAAACTCTTTTTCCAACCTGCTGAGGAAACAGTAGGTGGGGCTAAGACGATGATTGAAGCGGGATGTTTAGAAAATCCACATGTTGAACATTGTCTTGGATTACATGTACGCCCGACACTACAAGTTGGTGAAATTGGATTCCATTATGGAAAATGTCATGCGGCAAGTGATACGCTAACGATTAAGGTGCAAGGAAAACAAGCTCATGGGGCTTATCCACAAGATGGAATTGACGCCATTGTAATAGCTTCTAATATTATTTTAGCACTACAGACAATTGTAAGTCGTAACTTATCCCCATTTAATTCTGCGGTCATTAGCCTTGGAATGATTGAAGGTGGTAGTGCAGGAAATATTGTGTGTAATGACGTAACCATTAGAGGGACGCTAAGAACACTCGATCTTGAAACAAGAACTTTTATGAAAAAACGAATTGTGGAAGTCGTTGAAAGTACAGGTAAAGCTTATGGGGGGAACGCCTTCGTTGAAATTGAAGAAGGGTATGCGCCATTAATTAATGATAATTACATAGTTGATGAAGTAAAAGAAGTCGCCACTGATTTATTAGGTGAGACGAATATTGTTATCTTTGACCATCCAAGTCTTGGAGTGGAAGATTTCGCATATTTTTCACAGGCTGTTCCATCTTGTTTTTACAGTTTAGGAACTTCAAATAAGAAAAAAGGAATTGAGGCAACATTACACGAAAATACGTTTGATATTGATGAGGAAGCAATTAAAGTAGGGGTTTGCTTACAAGTTTTATCAACTCTTAAACTATTACAAAACTAAGAAAGAGAGATGGATGGGGATGATTCAACCAAAAGCCTTGTTACCAGGAGGAAAAATAGGAATTGTAGCATTAGCGGGGCCCCTAGAAGTAGAAACAGTTTTTAAGGGGGAAGCGACGTTAAAAGAATTGGGATTTGATGTAGTGGTTGCACCGAGTTGTTATGAAAGAAAAGGATACCTAGCTGGCATGTCAGATCGTCGACGAGCAGAGGATTTGATTATGATGTTTGCTGATGATGAGGTTGATGCGATTTTGTGCATGCGAGGTGGTTATGGCTGTAATCGAATCATCCCATATTTGAAGAATTTTAAATTTTCAAAATATCCAAAACCATTTGTAGGATATAGCGATATTACCTATCTACATATTTACTTAAATCAATGTCATAATCTAATTACTTATCATGGTCCGATGTTGAAAGACTTGATGTTAAAGGATGAGGTGACTCTACAAAGTGCTAAGCATGTGATAATAGAAGCTAAACCTGTAGAATTAACGGATATTTCTTACTATGATGATACCAAAGATTCAGTGGAGGGAATATTAGTTGGTGGAAATCTTACAATCATTTGCTCGACGCTTGGAACACCTTATGAGATTGATACGAAGGATAAGATTTTATTTATTGAGGAAGTGAATGAGCCGGTTTATGCAATTGATCGACTGTTAACTCAACTCAAATACAGTGGCAAACTTGAAGATGCAGCGGGAATCATGATTGGTGATTTTAATGTTTTTGATAAGAAGGCTTCAGCTAAATTATTAAAAAAAATGTTAAAAGGGCTTGGGAAGCCAGTTGCTTATGGGATTGAAAGCGGGCATTGTAGTCCCCTTTTAACACTTCCTATGGGAGCAAAAGTTTGTTTAAATCCGAATGAACATCGGGTAAAAATTGGATAAAATTAAAAAGAGGAAATTCCTCTTTTTTTGTTTTTACTGAAAAAAATTTCATTTTTGCATCTATCTTGAATCCTAAAATATATATCTGTTATAATTATCAGGTTGCTTTAGTTGGGTGTCAAAATTCAACTAAATTTGTTTGATTATGCAGAAGGATGAAAGGTGGTTTTTAGAATGTATGATTTCCGTCAAGAGGGTTGGGTTGAAGCTATTTGTGGGAGTATGTATGCAGGTAAAACAGAGGAATTAATTCGTCGTTTAAAACGATTAGATTTTGCTCGTCGTCCATATTGTTTATTTAAACCGGTTATTGATAATCGTTATAGTGAAGATGAAGTGGTATCACATAGTGGATTAAAAATGCCGTCTATTCCAATTGAACATCCGATTCAAATTTTAGACCACATCACAGATAAAACATATGCTGTGGCAATCGATGAAGTGCAATTTTTTGAAGAAAATGTAGTAGACGTAGTAGAATACCTAGCGGATCGTGGAATTCGGGTTATTGTAGCAGGATTAGATAAAGACTTCCGCGGGGAACCATTCGGAACAATGCCAATTCTACTAACAAAATCAGAATTCGTAACAAAACTAACATCAATTTGTAGCGTTTGTGGTGCACCAGCTACGCGTTCACAACGTCTAATTAATGGACAACCAGCTTCATACCATGATCCAATCATCCAAGTTGGGGCAAAAGAAGCATACGAACCACGTTGTCGTCACTGCCATGAAGTAAGAGATTTACCAGATCCACTAAATTTAAGAAATAAATAAAAAGGCTGAGACAAGCGGTTAGAAGATCGTAGAAATGAAGAGAAAGTGACAGGAGCGTTTTTTGCTCCAATCAAGTTTATCAAATTTCATAGAGGAGCTGCTCGATGAAGCTAGATTACACAAACCCTATGTCACTAATGATTCTAATCCTCCTATTCTCGGATAGAATCATTAGTGACACAGGATAAGATACTCTAAAACTTCGCAAGCTCAGTTAGAGATATCTAAAAGGCTGAATCGAGTGGTTAAGCTCAGCGAAACTGAGTGAAACAAATCTTACGTCAAATGGTTCTATGCAAATAGAATCATTAAAGACGAAGGAAATTTTTATATGTATAATCTATGTGTTGTTTATAGATGAGGAATTAGATCATTTAGAAGTAAAAAAAATAAAAAAATTATTAACTTTTGTTGACAATAGGTTTTGAGTCATGTATAATTAATTTTGTTGATACGGAGGAATACCCAAGTCCGGCTGAAGGGATCGGTCTTGAAAACCGACAGTACGTGAGAGCGTAGCGGGGGTTCGAATCCCTCTTCCTCCGCCATAAATTGACATAACGTCGCACAGGAATGTGCGGCTTTTTTTTTATTTTTAAAACTCACAGTTATATAAAGTAAAAAGAAAAGAGAACTCAGGCTTCGTTTCGAGTTCTCTTTTTATATATTGTTAAAGCTATCAGATAGAATATACAGATAAAAGTTTGGGAGGTTATCGTGTTTTTATCTTTAGCTATTAACCAAATTTAGATTATTTAGAACATTTATTAATGGATTTACATCCTGAGCATCCACATCCACAACTACTTTCTTTATGATCACGGCGAATCTTACTGATAGCAAATCCCAGTGCTAGTAAAACGATTAGTGAAATGATAATAGTTGAAGGTGAGATGTTATGATTGATAATGATTGTTCCGACTTGATAGATTAGGAAGGCAACTACGTAAGCTAAACCAGTTTGGTAGCCAATCGCGATTAATGTCCACTTCCAAGATGCCATTTCACGTTTAATAGCTCCAATTGCTGCAAAACATGGCGCAGCAAGTAAAGTAAATGCCATAAATGCATAAGCACTTAATGGAGTGAATAATGAGTGGATTGTGCCAAGTAATTCAACTGACTCCTCATTCATCTCTTCACCTAATCCGAATAAGACACCGAATGTTGCAACCACATTTTCTTTTGCTAAGAATCCAGTCAATGTTGCAACAGCAGCTTGCCAATTTCCAAACCCTAATGGAGTGAAGATAGGAGCAATAATACGTCCGATTGAAGCTAAAATACTTTCACTGGCATCAACCATTTCAAGCGACCAGTTAAATGATTGTAAGAACCAAACTAAACCAGAGGCTACAAAGATAATAGTTCCGGCTTTATAGATAAATGCCTTAGCACGATCCCACATGTGGATAAATAAGCCTTTAATACTAGGGAAGTGATAAGCGGGTAACTCCATAATAAATGGAGCTGCATCTCCTGCAAATAAACGAGTACGTTTTAATAAGATACCTGAAATAATAACCATTGTAATTCCTAAGAAATACATTGAAGGTGCAACCCAAGACATGGTAGGGAAGAAAGCACCTGCCATTAGGGCGAACACGGGTAACTTAGCACCACAAGGAATAAATGGTGTTAACATAATCGTCATCTTACGATCTTTTTCATTTTCAATTGTACGACTCGCCATAACAGCAGGTACACTACAACCAGAACCAATTAACATTGGAATAAATGATTTTCCAGATAGACCAAATTTTCTAAAGACACGATCCATAATGAAGGCAACACGCGCCATATATCCACAATCTTCTAAAATCGCGATTAAGAAGAATAAAATCATGATTTGAGGAACAAATCCTAACACGGCCCCGACCCCACCAATAATTCCATCTACAATTAGGCCTGTTAACCAATCAGCCGTATTAATACTTTCTAGGAAAGTTGCTACATTTCCCTGAACAATCTCTCCAAAGAACGTGTCATTAATCCAATCCGTTGCAATCGAACCGACAGAGGTAATCGCAATATAGTAAATTCCCCACATAATCAATGCGAATATGGGAAGTGCCAGCCAACGATTTGTCAAAATTTGATCAATCTTATCTGATGGTGTTAAAGTAGAATGATTATTTTTTTTCACGCATTTACTCACAATATTCCCGATAAAATCATAACGCCCATTCGTAATAATACTTTCGCTATCATCATCAAGCAAATCTTCGCATGATACAAGCATTGATTCGATTTCCATTGTAATTGACTGAGTTAAATTTAAGGAATTCAAAACTTTTTGATCACGCTCAAATAACTTAATTGCATACCAACGTGATTGAAATGGTTTAACCTGAGCTTTAATTAAATTCGTAATATTATCGATAATTGCTTCAACATTATGGTTGAAAATCGGCTTTAAAGTAACCGTAGAATATTTTGATTCAATGACTGCCTTGACTAATTCTTTTAATCCTTTGTTTTTTAAAGCTGACATTTGTATAATAGGACAGTTTAGATGATTAGAAAGAGCTTTGATATTAATTTTTGTCCCATTTTTTTCAACAATGTCCATCATATTTAATGCAATAACTACTGGTATTCCACATTCGATTAATTGTGTGGTTAAGTAAAGATTACGTTCAATATTAGAAGCATCCACAATATTTAAAACAACATCTGGTTTTTCATGAATTAAAAATTCTCGTGTAATAATTTCTTCAGGCGAATAAGGTGATAAAGAATAGATTCCCGGTAAATCAACAATAGTAACATCTTTATGACCTTTTAAACGACCTTCTTTTTTCTCAACCGTAACTCCAGGCCAATTTCCAACATATTGATTACTTCCTGTTAAAGCATTAAATGTAGTTGTTTTCCCACAGTTTGGATTTCCTATAAGTGCAACAGTTAAACTCATCATTAGTCCCCCTATATTAGTTAGCCTAAACTAACTGCGTTATAAAAAAATTAATCAATTAAAATATTTTCAGCATCAGATTTTCTAAGGGATAGCTCATACCCACGAACCGTTACCTCGATTGGATCACCAAGTGGGGCAACTTTACGAACATAAATAGATGTTCCTTTTGTAATTCCCATATCCATAAGACGACGCTTCGTTGCACCTTCACCATTAAACTTTAAAACTTTGACGGTTTCACCAATTGTAGCTGATTTTAATGTTCTCATTATTTCATCCCCCTTAAACAAAAATACGTTTAGCCATCGATTCATCGATTGCAACGCGTGTATCTTTTACATTAACAATGAAATTCCCACCAAACTTAGAGATAACCATAACCTGACT
>NZ_CALIOS010000142.1:0-19194 GCF_938044715.1 uncultured Turicibacter sp. | reverse complement strand
GATTTACGTATGACGTTAAGTGTTGGAATTGTTTGTGGTAATTTAGATTCATCGATTAATTTAGATAAATATCTAAAAAAAGCACAGGATTTAGTCTTAATCTCAAAAGAAAAAGGAAAAAATAGGTTGACGATTTAAAGTTGAATTAGGTATAGTTTGCTTGTTAAAATGTTAACTTAGGAGAGTTTGCGGATTAATGGTGGTGAAATAATGTATAAAATTGCAATTTGTGAAGATTCGCGAATTCAAGCAGTTGAGTTAATTGACAGTTTAAAGGCTTATGGAAGTGAGTGTAGAATTAAGTTTGAGATTGATTATTTTGAATGTGGTGAAGATTTTTTAGAAAAAGATTATTTTGAATATGATGTCATCTTTCTAGATGTTGAGATGCCTAGGATTAATGGGATAGAAGTGGCCAAAGAAATTAGAAAAACGTGTCCTAAAAGTAAAATCATTTTTGTTACAGCTTATGAACATTATTGGCCAGAAGGATATAAGGTCATGGCATCAAGATTTTTAATCAAACCGTTAAAGCAGGATGAATTAACTGAAGCGTTGACTTCCTTAATTGAAGAATTAAATACTGCAAAAAAATATATTTCTGCTCGTAGTGAAAGGGCATTAGAGAAAGTATTAATTGAGGATATCACTTATTTAGAAATATCAGGTCGAAAAGTCTTAATTCATACACCTGAAGCAATCTATACAAGTAGCTATAATTTAAATAGTTGGTATCATCGTTTAGCGATTCATCATTTTGAATATACCCATTCAAGTTATTTAGTAAATTTAAAATATGTAAAATTAGTTGCTCGAGATAAAGTGACATTGACAACAGGTGAAGAAGTTTATATGTCATTAAGGAAATATAAAGGTTTTAAAACGAGTTTTGTTCGTTATATTAGTCAACCTTAATAAAAACGCCCCTTGAGAGCAATGGGCGTTTTTTTTTGTTTAGAAAGGATGATAAGAATGCAAAAAAACAACTCGGAAAAGCGAATTTACCTTAATGCTATTCTTATCATTGGGATCGTCGTTTTTGGTTTAATATGGATTTATATTAGGATTATGCAGGTGGCTTATCAAAACAATATTAATTGTTTAACGGAATCTTTAATTGAAGTGGAACAAAGTAAATTGAAAAATGATGTTAATGAGTTGATGATTAGAGTGAATATTGATTTTGATTATCTGATTGAAGATTATAATAAATCGTTAAATGTTGTCGATTCAATCCTCCATGAATATATCATTGAAAAATCTAAACAAGACGAGGATATTATGGAGATGTTTATTTTTTTAACCTCTGCCTACAAAGATTTACAAATTAGGGTCTACGATCAACACAATCAAACCGTGGTAGCTGAATTTAAACAAAATAATATGATACTTGCACAGGATATCCTGTATAGTGATTTATTCTTTGATCTTGCACTATGGAGGCAGCATATGGTGCAAGAGAATCGGTATATTGTAATTATTGGGATTTCAGATTCCGATTTAAAGACAATGTATAAAGGAATGTTAAAAGACGCGTTCGACGAAAATCCTAATTTAACATCGATTTACACCTTAATCGAAATTGTTGATTATAAAGGTGGAGATAAATTTGCTAAAGTCATTCAAGGGATAAGTGTCTCACCAAGTTGTGCAAGACAAGGATGCTATATTAATACAACCTATCAAGATGATAGGGGACGTTATGTTTTAAAAGAAATGCTAGAGGGGCTAAAGGATAATGGAACTTATTTTGGTTATGTTCAAAACAATGACAATCAGGATATGTTATATGCTGAGTTGTATGCTCCGTATGATTTAGTTGTGTTAACTAGTACCCCCATGAAAGATTTTTATCAGCAAACAATGTCTGAATTTAAGGCTTTTGAACAAAATTTTGAAACCCAGATTCATGTTGCAATAGGAATTGCGTGTGCTTCATTTATCATCGCTATATTAGGTGGGATTGCAACGTTTAAGTACATGAAATCAAAGGAAATTGAGAACGAACGTGAACAAAATCGGATGATTATCGAGCACAACAAGGTACTATTAAGAAAGAATGATCAAATTAATCAGCTAGCTCATGATATTAAAAATCATCTTATTTGTATAAAAGGTTTTATTAATCAACAGACACCGGAAGAGGCAAGTCATTATATTGATAGTGTTTATGAAGATTTGAATCAGTTGTCGTCGATTGTGATTACGGGAAATCGATTGGTAGATATTATTTTGAATGATAAGATTTCTCAGATGAAGAAAATAGGCATTACCTTTACGAAACGGATTGAACACGTGTCACTAGATTTTGTGGATTTTAAAGAGATGACGATTATTTTGACGAATATGCTTGATAATGCGATTGAGAGTTGTGAGAAAAGTGAACAAAAGGAAATTCAATTTACGATTTCTTCTTTTAATCAGACGTATATCATCATCAAGGTGGTGAATAGTTGCGATGTGGCCCCTATTATTTCAAAGGGAAAATTGAAAAGCACAAAGACTCAAAAGGGTCAGCATGGTTATGGAGTTGAAAATATTAAACGCGCTGTGGCTAAGTATAATGGAAGTACATATTTTGATTATGATGAGTGTCGTCATCAATTTGTATTTTCAATTACATTAGAAAAGCCACAATAATGGATAAAATCGGGTGAATGTAATCATTTACCCGATTTTTTTAAAAAAGTATCCATATTGATGTTAAAATGGAATAAATTAGGAACACATATTGATGTATTTTGTTAGAAATGTTAAGATAATAAAAGATGTTTTTTGTATAATTTTGTAATAAATATAACAGGCAATATGGAATTAAATCATTTGAAATCTGATTTATTAGGCGAGGAAAGCAATGAGACTTAAGTTCATGTCAATTTTTAACTCGATGTGCATCTTTTTATAGATCAGTATCATTAGAATTTAAAATGTCCCCATCCTAGCGAAGCTAGGTGTGATGTGCTCATGGGATTGTTGACATTGGAGAAGGGGGTGTTTGATTGAAGATAAAATATTTAAAGGGATCAATTAAAATAATGACTGCACTTTTATGCTTATGTTTTGTTTTTATACTGATAGAATGGAACCGTCCAACGGTTACAAAGGAAGTTGTTAATCAAATTGACCATTTTTCTATTTATTTATGGGAAGAAAATCAAGTCGAGGAATACAAGTCTAAGATTTTAGCTGAATTATCACAGATGACAAGAAGATCAGATCTTCAAAAAGGATTTTATGCACTTGGCTTTTTAGAGGCTTTAGATGGGAATTTTGAAGAATCAACTCAGTATTATTTAAAAGCCTTAAGTATTGGGGAAGATTCAAGTTCAACTATTTGTATTAATTTATATAAAGAGTTGGCTTATAATGCCCTAGCTTTAAATGATGAAGTAAGTGCTAAGTATTATTTTGAGTTAGCAGAAAAAAATGTTTCAAAATTTTATATGACAAAACTTAAATCAAGTCTTTATCGACGTTTTTCTCAAGGAATCGTTGATTTTTCTAGTAATCCCCAGTCTAGTATCCCACTACTAGAATTTGTGATAGATAAAAATGTGAATGAGTATGATTATTTAGAAGCTCATCGCTTATTAACTAATGTTTATCTGCTTAGTGGATATTATGAAAAGAGTATCATGTACTTACTGGATGCATATAGGGTGAGTGTATGGAATGATTATAAAATTATTCAAGAGGAAGTTTCAATTAAGCTAGGACAAGCTTATTTTTTAAATGGGGATTATGAACAAGCTATTTCAATTTTAGAAAGTCTTTTTCCAAGAAACAAAAAAGACGATTTTATCTCATATATTCCTCAGCTTGTAGAATCTTATCGGGTGGTTCAGGGATACGATAAAGCAATTGAATTTTTGAATGATTATGTGAGTCAATTATCTGTTGAATCATCAGAATGGTTAGACTTTTGGTATACATGGATTCGTGCTAGTTTAGCGATTAATGAAGGAAAAGTTGCAGAAGCAAATGACCTTATTCAACACTTGGATAAAGTTTATACAAGTAACGAGGAGTTTCAAGAGACAACATTGTATCTTTGGAAAGAGAAAGTTGAATTAGATTATTTAGTGCAAACTGGAATAAGAAATCAAGAAATTGCAGATAGATATGACCAATTATATAAAGAAATTGTTGATTCAGAAATTTATGTCACAGCTAAGGTCAATTTATTGGAGCAGGTGGTTAAACAGAGTATTGAGATTAATAATTATGAATTAGGATATCAATATCTAAATGAAAGATTATGCAATTTTAAAAGTACTGATATTAAAAATGATTCCTTTAATATTAGTGAATTTTATGAGATGACATTAGATCAGATTAAACAAAATCAGATCATGATGAAATTAATCGTGAGTATAATAGGTACCCTATTGGTTGGTGGTGTAGGAGTTCTTATTTATATTATTTTCAAGAAGCAATCTCGAATTAAAGCTTTATCGAATGAGATTAAAGCGAAGCAAGATGTGGATACATTAACGAACACCTTAACGAAAGAAGCGTTGTATGACTGTCTTGAAGTTCATATGGGTCAAGATGATTTATTGAATTTTATGGTGATTAATATTGATGATTTTAAACGTTATAATGAGGTATATGGTTATCTAACTGGAGATAAGGTGCTTCAAAAGCTAGCTCAGTTAATTAAGACAACTTTCCCGAAGGCTTATGTGGCAAGACATGCAGGGCATCATTTTATTGTCGTTTCACCTAATGATCGTTCAGCTTGTTTATTGAAATTGGAGTATTTATTAGAAAAGATGTATGATGAAAATATAGAGAATACATCTAATCTAGTCGATGGACGTGTGACGATTAGTGCAGGATTATCGACTGGTAAAGTATTAACCAAATTACAGGTTGATCAACATATTAATGATGCGACTTATAAATTAGAGTTATCTAAAAAACGTGGATCAAATAAGGTGACAGTCTAAAAAAGAATGGGGGGGCCTATCCTAGCGAAGCTAGGTTTCCTCTTGAAGAAAGGGATCATCCATTTCACAGATCATATTAAAGCTATGTAGTCAAAAGGCTCATAGCTTTTCTTTATTTTTAACCATGGGATATTATTTGAAGGGTTGTTTGTGTGTTTAAAATAGACTACAGTAGTAATTAGAGATGTGAGAATTAACGGGAGGGATTTCGATGAGTCCATTTAAAGCATTGGAGTTAAAAAACTTATCATTAATCAATCGTTTTGTGCGCTCCGCCACACACGATTATGCTCAAGAATGTAATGGATTGATGAGTGATAAACAGTTAGAAATATATGAGGAATTAGCGAAAAACCAGGTGGGTTTAATTATGACGGGACATCTTTATGTTTCGAAAGAAGGACGTGCGAGTGAGGATCAAAATGCCATTGATTGTGATGCTGTTATTCCAAGGTTAAAAGAAGTCGTCGACGCTGTTCACCAGTATGATAGTAAGTTTATTGCACAACTTGCGCATGCAGGAGCAAAAGCAAGGGTAGCACAACCAGTTGGACCTTCAGAATTATGGCTACGGGGAGATACGCCTTCTTTGGCATTAACGCATGAAGGGTTGAAAAGCATTCGCCACGCTTTTATTGATGCCGCAAAACGCGCAAAAGAAGCGGGATTTGATGGCGTACAGGTTCATATGGCTCACGGTTATCTATTAAGTGAATTCATTACGCCCCAACATAATTTAAGACAGGATGAGTATGGTGGGAGCGTGGAAAATAGATTCAGGTTCCCACGCGAAATCATATTAGGAATCAAACAAGCTTGCGGAGAAAATTATCCAATATTTATAAAAATCAATAGTAATGTTGAACTAAATGACGAAGCGTATGAATCAGATTTACTTTATATGCTCAATGAACTTGAAACTCTAGGAGTGGAAGCAGTCGAACTAAGCGGATGCGACTTTGGCAAGAAAAAATATACCGATCACAATTACTATTTAGAACGTGCCTCAAGACTAGCAGAATTAACAACTGTTCCATTAATCTTAGTGGGAGGAATTCGAACCTTATCTGATATTGAGCACGTTTTGCAAAATGGAATCGACATGATTTCATTTTGCCGTCCTTTTATTTGTGAACCAAATCTCGTTAGACAATTAAAAGCAGGCCATCAATCAAAGTGTGTCTCATGTAATCGTTGTTATGGTCTTTATTATCGTGAAGGTAGACGCTGTATTCGAATGAAATAAAAAAATCCTGATAAAAAATTTTATCAGGATTTTTTGTGTATAATTATAGAAAATATTGTTATATTGTGGAGAAATATGGTACCTTTGTGATAGAAGTGAATTGGATTGGGTTTGAATAGGGGAGAGATGGTTTTGAAGTCAAAATTTTTCAAGGCAATATTAATTTTTTTTATTATCGTGACTGTCATATGTATAGGTTTAGCTGTTGATTATTTAACATTACCTCCTATGACGAAAGATTTTTTGAATAAAATAGGGACAATTCAGGAAGATGATTTAAAAAATAATCTTAAATTTTATAGGGATAAAATTCAACAAGAAGTTAAAGGAACCGGACACCGTGACGCGTTAAAACACAGCTATTTTTCTTTAGGTTATATTGAATCATTAAATGAAGATTATAATCAATCAAATGATTATTATTATCGAGCATTAAGCATAGATAGCCTGCATTGTGATACTTTATGTGGAATGGTCTATCGGGAGTTAAGCTTTAATGCGATTCATCAAGGGCAAATCGAAAAAGGATTTGAGTATTATAATTTAGCGCTTCAAGCTTTTAAAGACGATGAAGCAGAAGTTATGAGTTTGAATTATCGATTTTCACAGGCCTTAGATTATACAAAAGATTACAGGGCACAAATTATAAAAATATTGGAGTCTAATAAAACTAAAAAACAAGAACCATTTCAAGAAATTCAAAATTTAAGGTTATTAGCTAAAATTTATTTGTTTTCTGCCCAATACAGTAAAAGCATTAACTATCTGTTAGATGCTTTTGAAGTATCTGTTTGGAACGACTATAAAAATCTCCAGCGGGCGATTACGATTGAATTAGGAAACGCCTATTTTTTAAATAAAAATTATGAAGAAGCAGTTGAAACGCTATATCCCTGTTTGCTAAGATGGGGAGATGTTGATTTAAACATTTATTTTGAGCAGCTAGCTAAATCTTTACGAATGGTTTATGGATATGATCATGCCATTGAGTTTTTGAATCAACACAGCGAGAGTGTTAAAAATTTGATGACTGATCATGAAATTTGGTTACAGTTTTGGGTAGAATTATTACAAGCAGAATTGTCAGTTTTTGAAAATAAACCAGAGATTGCAAGGATTTATCTTAATCGAGCACAAGCTATTTACGAAAAAAATGCGACCAGTCTTCATGCGATGTTAAATTATTGGATAGAAAAAATAGACTTAGATATTTTGGTCTTAAAAGGTGAAAAAAGTGATCAAATCCTTGAGCAGTATATTGACTTGTATAAAAAAATTGCATCTTCTGACATATATTTTATTAGTAAAATTAGTTTGCTAGATGAAATTATAAATCAAAGTTTAAAGCTTAATCATTATTCATTGGCTTATGATGCGATGAAGAGTCGTGCTCAGATTGTTGATAATGAATTACTTGATGATGACCTTATTGATTTAAATGAGATTTATCTTAAAACGAAAGAAGAGAGACAAAATCGAAATGTAAGCAAAAGGATTGTTTTATTCTTTATGATATCAATCACAACAATGGGCATAGGGTCGATTGTGTATTTAATATCCAATCATAAAAAGAGAATACTAGATTTAGTGACAGAAGTCGAAGCTCAAAAAGATTTTGATTCTTTGACCCATACTTTAACGAAGTCTGCTCTATATAACAGATTAGAAAAATATTTCGGGCAAGAATTGACGTTTACCGTTGTTCAGTATGATGATTTAAAGCGATATAATGAAGTTTACGGATACTTAAATGGCGATCATATTATTAGAATATTGTCGAATCAAATTAAAAACACCTTTACTCAAGAGTATATTGCCCGTCATTCGGGGCATTTCTTTATTATTGTTTCCACTGACTCTAAAGAAAATTGTGTTCTTAAAGTAAAAAAACTTTTACAGATGATATATGACTTGAATATTATCAATACACTTGTTTTAGAGCATAGGCGAATGACGGTTAGTGCAGGATTAAGTAGCGGCATCATTCACTCTAAGCAGGATATCGACCACTATATTAAAGTAGCGTCACATCATTTAGAAGTTTCAAGACAAAGAGGATGTAATACCTTTACTGTATAAAAGTATGGATAAATCAACTACAAAAATCTTTTTTTATGATGAATTATCAATATAAGTGCGACACTTGCTCATGAAATAATTCGGATGAAGTTTTCCAACCTAAACATTTTCGTGATCGATGATTAATCAGGTAGACCGCCTTGAAAACTTTGGTAAATTGTATTAAAGAGATTTTTGAAAATGAATATATTTCACGTCATTTGGGCAATCAATTTATTATTGTGTCGTATCATTCAAAGGAAGCATGTGTTCCTAATTTAATGCATTTAATGCAAACAATCTACGATTTAAATATTGAAAATTCAACCGATTTAAAAGATAGACGTCTGACGATTAGTGCAGGGATTAGCAGTGGCATCCTAGATTCAGAAGAGGCAATCGATCAACAAATTAAGTTGGCAACGAACAACTTAGAAAAATCAAGACAGCGTGGTAATAATAAGTTTACAACCTCTTCAATTTAAATAATAGATGAAAACCTGTAGCTATAGCTATGCATCCTATTAATCGTGTCGCCGATCGTGCACAAAAAAGATGAGGGTTTAAATTTCTACTTCAATCACTGACAGAAATATATGGGAAAAATTCAAAATGGGGGTTCACAAAATAATAAATTGATGTTATATTAGTTATCAATAAGGGAGTAGTTCACACCAAATGTTGATTTTGGTGAGACATGGTCAACAATCGCGAGGAGGTCCCTTGTATTTGATTTATGTCATAAATCAAGTGCTTGGGCAATACTAAATGATAGTAGGGTAGTTCCTCTGGTCATGTCGTGAAGGACGTAGCTTAATTCATCTTTTTATGATTTTGCTAACGACTTCATTAAACGAGACTTATTAGAAGTAATCGGACTTTTAATAAGGCTCATACTATTTTTTGCTTGATTTGTATCGTCAATCAAATTTAAACGAGCTTTATTAAAAGGAGTTAAGCTTTTAATGAGGCTCGTTTTTTTGTTGCCAAAAATACGAGTTCTCATGTTATCCATCTCACAGCAAACATCGAAATAAACTGGTAATAAAGAATTCTCATCCTCAATATGATTAAGAGAAACGGTTATACATTTAAGAAGGGTGAGTGAACCAAGAGTGGATTTAATGATTGAATTTATGACGCAGTACGGACTCGTCGCCATGTTTTTATTTATAATTTTAGAATATGCGTGTCTCCCACTTCCAAGTGAAGTGATTCTACCACTGTCAGGAGCCATGGTTTTAGCAAGTGGAGATTCCATTATGCTTGCGATTTTAATCAGTATTATGGCTGGTTTAATAGGCTCAATGATTTGTTATAGTATCGGATATACAGGTGGAAACGCAGTGATCGATCGAATGATGAAAAAGTATCCGAGTACACGAAAAGGAATTGAATCAACACGTCAGTTTTATGCAAAGTATGCAACTTATTCAGTAGGACTTGGACGTGTCATTCCGTTATTTAGAACCTATATTTCCTTTATCGCAGGAATCACGAAACAACGTGTCAGTACCTTTTTACTTGCTTCAACATTAGGAATTGCGGTATGGAATACGTTACTGATGGGGCTTGGTTATTGGTTAGCAGATGAATGGAAAAACGTCATGGGATATTATGATTCAGGTAAATGGATTCTTTTATTACTTGGCTGTGCCGTCATCGGTCTTTTAATTTTAAAAAAGAGCCGCCAAAAAGAAGCATAGAACTTATCGGTTCAGTCAAACAGTTGGATGATTATTTTATTGTTGCGATGATCTTGAAAAGAGATGGATAAAAAGTTTAACCTTTAAAACCTTGCACGGGTGAGGGCTTCTTCACCATTAGTGGGATGGTTTGTCCTTTTAAAATTCAGTGTATGTTAGGATACGAGGAGGAATTAAAGTGGAGAAAAAGGTTTATGAGCAAGGGATTGAAGAAGTATGTTCTCGCTATCGAACATCTCATTTAGGTTTAAGTGAGGAAGAAGCGATTAAACGTCTTGAGCAATATGGGCCAAATCAATTGCTTGAGGAAAAAGAAGAATCTGTCTTCATGGTATTTATTTCGCAATTTAAGGACCTTTTAGTTCTAATCTTAATTGCGGCAGCTGTTATTTCAATGCTTTCGGGTCATTTAGAAAGTGCCATCGTTATTTTAGTTGTTATTTCATTAAATGCGATTTTAGGAACCGTGCAAACAGTTAAGGCACGTCAATCTTTAAAAAGCTTAAAAGCTTTATCGACACCGCAGGCAAAAGTCATTCGTGGTGGAATCAAGCAAGAAATTCCATCGACTGAATTAACGATTGGGGATATTTTATTACTTGAAGCGGGAGATGTTGTCAGTGCTGATGCACGCTTAATTGAAGCTTACAGTTTACAAGTTAATGAAAGCTCCCTAACCGGTGAATCGGTGAGTGTTGATAAAAGTACAGCGATGATTGAGAAACAAGATTGTCCTCTTGGAGATCAAATTAATATGGTTTTCTCGAGCGGTCTTGTGACTTATGGTCGTGGAACTGCGATTGTCACAAACGTTGGGATGGAGACCGAGATTGGTAAAATTGCCACGATGATGAATGAAACAGAAGCGCGTAAAACACCACTTCAACGTAACTTAGATAACTTCAGTAAAAAGTTATCATTCGTCATTATTGGAATCTGTATCTTTGTTTATATTTTAAACGATTTACAAGGGGCAACGACGCTTGATGCTATGATGTTTGCTGTAGCTTTAGCGGTTGCCGCAATACCAGAAGCATTAGCATCCATTGTAACGATTGTTTTAGCGATTGGGACACAAAAAATGGCGAAAGAAAATGCCATCATCAAAAATTTAAATAGCGTGGAAAGCTTAGGGTCAGTGTCTGTGATTTGTTCAGATAAAACAGGGACGTTAACCCAAAATAAAATGATTGCACAGCAAGTTTATGTCAACCATCATTTAGTCGATGCAGATGGGTTAAATCCACATCAAGAAGCGGATCACTTATTAATTTTAGCGTGCGGTCTTTGTAATGATTCCACAACAACAGCTGACCAACGAATTGGAGATCCAACAGAACTTGCTTTAGTTGATTTACTTGAAAAATATCAAATGGATGAATTAGATTTACGTCAAGAATATACGAGATTATCAGAACTACCATTTGATTCTGATCGTAAAATGATGAGTACACTTCAGGTAGTGGGTGGCGAGTATACGATGTTTGTTAAAGGGGCAACCGATGAATTAATCAAACGTTGTACCTCTGTTTTAACACCAGATGGAATTTTTGATTTCACACCAGAACAAATTGAGAAAATTGAACAAACGAATCAGCAGTTTGCAGAGCAAGGACTTCGAGTACTTGGATTTGCGATGAAAACACATGATGATTCGGCTCTAACACTTGAGGATGAGTACGATTTAACCTTCCTTGGATTGATTTCATTAATGGACCCTCCTCGTGTTGAAAGTGCAGAGGCGGTAGCGGACTGTTTACAGGCTGGAATTAAGCCAATTATGATTACAGGGGATCATAAAGTAACCGCAAAAAGTATTGCTAAGCAAATTGGAATTTATCAAGAGGGGGATCTTGTTTTAGACGGAAACGAACTCGATGCGATGTCTGATGCCGAGTTACATGAAAAGTTAGAACATATTTCAGTGTATGCCCGTGTTGCTCCGGCCCATAAAATTCGTATTGTACAAGCTTGGCAAGAGCTTGGACATTTAGTCGCAATGACAGGGGATGGTGTGAATGATGCGCCAGCACTTAAAGCGGCTGATATCGGAATTGCGATGGGAATTACCGGAACAGAAGTTTCAAAAGATGCGGCTTCTATGATTTTAACGGATGATAATTTTGCAACGATTGTGAAGGCGATTATGACGGGTAGAAATGTGTATGCCAATATTAAAAATACAATCAAGTATTTATTATCAGGGAATTTCTCGGGAATTTTATGCGTCTTATTTGCAACGTTATTTGCTTTACCGGTACCCTTTTACTCAGTGCATTTATTATTTATTAACTTAGTGACAGATAGTTTACCAGCTATCGCGATTGGAATGGAGAAATCGACGCGTAATTTATTACAGGACAAACCACGTCATCAAAAAGAATCGATTTTGGATAAAGACACCATGATTCAAATCGGATGGCAAGGAGCTTTAATCGCGGTGTTTACGATGATTGCTTACTTCATTGGACTTCAGGAAAGTCATGGATTGGCAGCAACACTTGCATTTGCAACGCTTTGCTTAGCGCGTTTATTCCACGGATTTAACTGTCGTGGACGTGAGTCAATCTTCAAACTTGGATTGTTTACTAACAAGTATAGTATCGGGGCATTCGTTATTGGATTTGGGCTATTAAATTTAATCTTATTAAATTCAGCTTTAAATTCATTATTTATGGTCACTGACATTACGTTATCTCAACTTGGAATCATCTACATCCTTGGATTTATGCCAACGTTAATGATTCAAATTGTGAGATTATTTAAACGATAAAAACATCATGCAGGAATGTATTACATATCATATTAGTAGCGTGACAGGCGGGGATAAGGTTTCGTTACATTTAAAAGGTGATTCTTTCTAGGAATCACCTTTTTGTTCCTTATTATCATAGTATTTTGAAAAAAATGTAGCGAATCAGGTATCTTTTAACTGAAAAATCCATATAATGTATTAGATGCGTGAAAGGTATGGTTTCACCAATAAAACAAATTCCTGAGCAGAATTTAATAAAAAAACAGCCATTTGGCTGTTTTTTTATGATTAGATGTTTAATTGTTTATGTTTCTTCGTTTTTCCATTATTTAATATATTTTTATACTGATGATGCTATAAGGGTGAGATCAGGTAAGGGGGAATTTTGATGTACGATCCATTTTTTTCACTCGTTGATAACTAAGTACGAAACTCGAAGAGTGAGTCTTAGCTCTCCTCAATGGATGGGGTAATTTTTTATTATGATCTTTTGTATCATAATTGGGATGTTTATTTATTCAGGTATTCATTATGCGAAGGATAAATCGAAGCCAATTCAAACGGAAAGTGCGGGGTCCCCCATCCTGCGAAGTAGGTTTTATCCGCTAATGGGGGAATTTTGGTAGCGAATCGGACGAATATTTCGAGGCATCCTCATTCAATGAATGACAATATACATCACTCAACTTCTACGACATATGATGTTACTTTTGAATTTATAACGGGGCAACGGATGGAATTTCGTGTTCCTTCTAATCAATATGGATATATGATTGAGGGGGATGAGGGATTATTACAATTTCAAGGACACTTATTTGTTTCTTTTGAACCGACTCCAAAAGTATAAAAAAACAGCCATTTCGGCTGTTTTTTATAATCTTTTGGTTCTTTCAAAGGACAGGAAGGCACGGTCTTGGTAGTAAAGAACTCCTTCATCTCCTTCTATAAAGAAGGTAAAGTATTCGTATGGGACTTCAAGTTCGAGTTGGCTTCCATCTTGAATTTCGAAGGTGACGAAGTACGAAGGTGATTTGGGGGCATTTTTAAAGAGATGATGCGGATGGTGGCGACGTTTAGTCACGACAAAGCTTTCTACTTGCTTTATTTTAGGGGGGGGTTTCATACCGTTATTCTCCTTTTTGACTTAATATATGTGTAGTGTTTCGTAAAAAGACTATTTTTATAACAGGTTTTTGGATGAATGTGTCATATTCGGTATCGTTTTTTGAATAAAATGAGATATAAGACGTTGTAATTTGTTTGAAATAAAAATATTTTATAACTTCTAAAGTTAGTTTGTAGGAATGTGATGAGTCAGGGTTGTAAAGATAGAAAAGGGGGAATCTTTTTATGTTACCTGAAGAGAAAGAAGCTTTTTTAAATGAATTTAAGGTGAATATCAGGAAGCGCAGTATTTTTACAGTGCGAAACATGTTGGTGGACGTTTTGACGTTGTGTCCAGACGATGCCGACTTTTTAATCACATGCTACGATTTAGTTAAAAATGATTCACTTATCTTCCAGCGCCATAATTATGAGATTTTAGATTATGATGTGAATCATTGGAGTGAAGAGGGCTATGCGAAACTTAAGAAGACGCTTGAGATGAATTTTTCGCGTAAGAGATATCATTTATGTTTAGATTTGGCGATTCATTTTTATGCGTTGACGCAGGTTGTAGAAGAAGTTGAGGTGGAGGAGGATTTAGAGGAAGAGGATGAAAAGTCGAAAAAGAAACGCCAAAAGCGAGAAAAGAAAAAACGGGAGCATCGCCATCACTGGAAAAATGATCATGAGAAGTATATGTTAACAGGGGTTGGAACGACGGCCATTTTACTTCTTGGAATGGTGATTCAGTTAATGGTGAGTGGAGAATAAAGAATAAAAAGGATATGAACCGGTGTATCTATTACAGGATTATGTGAAGTTAGCAAGTGATGCTCATGAGAATATTTATGGTTATTATAAGGATAGTGAAACGATAAGTCATCAACATGATATGATTCATGAAACAATAGAAGGCTTATAGCCAAATAGAAGATTTTTCTGATATATATAGTCAATGATTCATACGATTTAAGTTTAATGAGATTGCAAAAAAAGTCATAGTGAAGTCAAAAAATGATTTCACTATGGCTTTTTTTTATACCATCAATTTAATACATGAAACTGATCTGTGATTTTACTCGATGCGATGAAATCAGGAATCAATTAATTTTAAATAAATATAAGAAAAATCTGGTTTTAGGTTTGAAATAGCTATCATTAGAAAAATATAGAATAAATAAAAGTTGCTTGAATCGGTCGTTCTTGAATGTGTCGAAATAAGTCGTGAAATGACCGAAGGGGGAAAAGAAAAGGTGCTATAATGGTTTTGTTTTTGAAGAAATAGTTTTTTGTGTGAAGTCGAATTAATAAATAGAAGGATGAAGAAGGGGAGTTGAACATGGAAAATACAGAATATGAAATTGATTTGCGAGACATTTTTAATGTCCTAAAAAAACGTTGGTTAATGATTTGTAGTATTACCGCAACTTCTGTCATTATAGCAGGGGTTATTAGTTTTTTTATTTTATCACCTGTTTATGAATCCTCATCAACGTTATTAGTTAGTTATAAACAAAATCAGGAAAGTATTATGACTTATAATGATTTAACCATGAGCCAAAAACTTGTGAATACTTATAGTGAAATTATTAAGAGTCGAAGTATTTCTGAAGCTGTGATAAAGCAATTAAATTTAGATTTAACAGCTGAAGAATTATCAAAAAAGATTACAGTTTCTAAGGTGAATGATACCGAAATCATTCGAATTAAAGTTAGTGATACAAATCCTGAGACCGCTACTTTACTGACAAATACGATTGCGGATGTTTTTAAAAAAGAAATTAAAAACATTATGGAAATTGACAACGTGTCAACCATTGATACAGCCCAAGTACCTGAATGTCCTGTCAAACCAAATAAAATCATGAATATGGCCATTGCAGGTGTTTTTGGTATGATGGTGAGTGTAGGGCTTGCATTTATATTAGAATTTTTAGATCGTACCTTGAAGATTCCAACAGATGTTGAACGTCAATTAGGATTACCGCTTATTGGAGCTATCCCAGATATTGAAATGGAAAAAAAACTTAAATAGGAAAGAGGATGTGAAATGATGAGTGACTTAATTACAATATCAAATCCAAAATCACCAGTTGCCGAGGCATATCGCACCCTTCGTACGAATATTCAATTTTCAAATATCGATGGAAATTTACAAACTATTTGTGTAACCAGTTCAGGGCCTGGAGAAGGAAAATCAACGACCATTTCAAACTTAGCAGAAACCTTTGCTCAAGCTGGAAATAGAGTTGCGATTATAGATTGTGATTTGCGTAAGCCGCGTCTTCACAGGATTTTTAAATTAACGAATACAAAAGGTGTCACGACGTTACTATCAGGACAAAGTGAGATTGAAGATATGATTCAAGTGGCTGGATCTGATTTAACAGTCATTACTAGTGGTCCGATTCCCCCAAATCCATCAGAGTTATTGGGGTCAAAAAGAATGAAAGATTTATTGGAAGTGTTAAAAAAAAGATATGACATTGTTTTAATTGATGCACCTCCAGTTGGATTGGTAACAGATGCGGCTATTTTATCAGCCATTGTAGATGGAATCATCTTAGTAGTGGCATCGGGGAAAACTGATATTGATGGGGCAAAACGTGCAAAAAAACTACTTGAGAATGTTGGGGCTCGTATTTTAGGCGTAACGATGACAATGATACCAGTAAGTAAAAAAGGGTATTACGGGTATCAGTATTATGGTTACTATGAAGAAAATGAATTAAAGAAAAAGAGACGAAATTAGGTTCAGGGAGAAAGAAACAATCTAATACATTAAGATAGATTAGTTTGAGTATCATGGTATGATTCTGTTTTTTGCGTTTGAAAAGGGACTAAATCTATCTTCATGTTAGATATAGTCTCTTTTTTTAAAATCGAATTAGATAGAAGGTGATGAAGTAGTGTAAATAGTTTTATTGAAACAAGGTAAACAAATTGTAAATGATACAAAGCTATATCTTTTCTTAAAACGATTATTAGATATAGTCGTTGCAATAACAGGTCTGATTCTAGCTTCTCCTTTAATGTTGATAGTCTCCATTTTGATTAAAATTGAAGATCCTAAGGGACCGATTATCTTTAAACAAGTCCGTGTAGGACAGTATCCTAACACTTTTAAAATGTATAAATTCCGAAGTATGTATGTGGATGCTGAGGATAGAATTCAAGAATTGATGCATTTAAATGAACAAACAGGTCCTGTTTTTAAAATCAAAGATGACCCACGGATTACGAAAGTAGGAAAATTTATTCGAAAGACAAGCTTAGATGAATTACCTCAGTTAATTAATGTACTAAAAGGTGAGATGAGTCTTGTAGGACCACGTCCCGCGATTCCTCGTGAGGTAAAACTTTATAATGATTATCAAATGCAACGATTACTTGTAAAACCTGGAATAACCTGTATTTGGCAAGTGAGTGGACGTAATCATATTGGATTTGATGAGTGGGTGGATCTAGATATCGAATACATTAAAACAAGAAATTTATGGTTAGATATTAAACTGATTTTAATGACAATTCCAGCACTGCTAGGTGATGAGAACGCAAGTTAAACTTATTTTTATAAAAAAGAATACAGTATTTGAAGAAGGTGAATGTATGGAAATAAATTCAGATTTTCATATTGTTTATGCATCAGATAATAAGTTTGCGGAGATTCTAGGTGTTTCGATGGTGTCTTTATTTGAAAACAACAAAGATGCAAATAGTATTACTTTGTATATTTTAGATGGTGGAATTAGCGAACAAAATAAAAAGAGATTAGATGAAATTTGTTTTACATACGGTAGAGGTCTCCCAATCTGGATACAGGCTGTTAATATACAAGAAATTATTAATACTAGTGTTGCGTTAGATAGAGGACCTTTAAGCCAATATTCAAGATTATTTTTAGCAAGATTATTACCTAAGCATCTAGAACGTGTATTGTATTTTGATTGTGATATTGTTGTGAATAATTCATTGCAAGAATTATGGAATTTAAATATTGAAGGAAAAACCATTGCCGCTTTATATGATGCATTTAGTAAATATTATAGAAAAAATATAGGATTAAAGTCTGATGACATAATGTTTAATTCTGGAGTTATGCTCATTGATTTAAAAAAATGGAAGGAAAATCATGTAGAAGAAAGGTTGTTAAAGTTTATTTTATCTAAAAAAGGAAAGGTTCAACAGGGAGATCAAGGAGCTTTAAATGCTATTTTGAGTCATGAGACATTTTGCTTTGAACCTCGTTTTAATGCTGTAACCATTTTTTTTGACTTTAAATATAAACATATGATGATATATAGAAAACCTCCTACATTTTATTCAGAATCTCAAGTGAAAATGGCCATTGATAATCCTGTTATTATTCACTATACCACTAGTTTTCTTTCAAGAAGACCCTGGATAGCAGGAAGTAATCATATGTATGTTGATAAGTGGTTGTATTATAAAGATTTGACGCTATGGAAGGAGTATGATTTATGGAAAGATAGTATACCTAAATGGAAAAAATACTTGGTGAAACTATATAATTTTTTACCTAGATGTTTCGCTATAAGATTAGTAGGGATACTTCAAGCTTATGGAAGACCTTTTATGCGCACTTTACTTCAACGATAGATTAAAATTTATTCTACAAGAATAATATTTTGATTACGGAATTTTTTAGGAGATAAAAGAGGGTGGTAATTAAATATGAATGAAATAAGAATTATGATGTTTATTCCTGGTATTATCGGTGGAGGGGTTGAACAATTTCTTATTAATTGTGTGAAATACTTCCCTGAAACATATAAAGTGACCATTATATATCAACATGAACCAAATCAAGTTTTTTTAGATAAATTTCATGAAGTTGGCTGTGAGACAATTAGAATTGCTTCGAAAAAAGAAAATCCATTACAGAATTTTTGGCAATCGTATAAATTAATAAAAAAAATTAAGCCTCATATCGTTCATTCACATATGAATCAGTTCAGTTTTATCCCACTCATGATGGCCCAAATTTCAAATATTAAGGTTAGAATTGCTCACTCCCACATTAGTGAAAGAGGAGAAGAAGGATTATCTAAAATTATTAATCACCTTGGAATAACGTTAACGAATATCTTTTGTAATTATCGTATTTCTTGTGGGACAGAGGCATCTTATTATTTGTTTAAAAATAGTGATTCCACTATTATTAAAAACGGAATTAATATACAGAAATTTAGATTTAATCAAGGTAGTAGAGATGAAATAAGAGATAACCTAGGTATTGCTGATAATATTGTATTAGGAAATGTAGGTAGATTAACAAATCAAAAGAATCAAATTGGATAGGTTACAATTAATTAGACAGTTTTTTTAAGGTCATGTAGAATTATAAAT
>NZ_CALIOS010000141.1:0-5244 GCF_938044715.1 uncultured Turicibacter sp. | reverse complement strand
CGTTGCTTTTGCCCACCTGATACTTCATATGGGAACTTTTCTAAAAGTTCTGAAATTCCAAGTGTGTTGGCAATGGGTGTTAATCGTGCCATCATCTCCTTATAGTGAGTTCCTGATAACACAAGGGGTAAGAAAATATTATCTTTTAATGAGAAGGTATCCAGTAAATTAAAATCTTGAAAAACAAATCCTAAATGTTCACGGCGAAATGCCGCCATCTGTCCCTCTTTAATCCCAATAATATTTTTTCCATTTAATAAAACCTCTCCGCTACTCGGTTTATCAAGTGCCGCCAAAATATTTAACAGCGTTGTTTTCCCAGAACCAGACTCTCCCATAATGGCTACATACTCACCGTATTCCACTGAAAAATTAACATCCTTTAACGCCTCAACTTGGTTTCCCCCAAAACGTGTTGTGTACACCTTTTTTAAATGATTCACCTCAAGTAATGACATTGCACGTCCTCCTTTTCTAAACTCGATTATAGTTTTATTATAAGAAAAAAGGAAATGCTCTGCCATTTCATGGTCTTACATTTCCAACTGCTAACCTTACATTGATGTAAGGTTGCTTATTCATACCTTGATTCTTTGCGACTTAAATCAATCATTACCTTAGTTCCAACACCTATTTCAGATGTCACCTCAACATTATGACCTAGTTTATTCAAGATTTTGTGACACAAATAAAGACCAATTCCCGTCGCCTTTTTGTCCATTCGTCCATTATATCCCGTATAGCCTTTTTCAAAAATACGTGGCAAATCCTCTTCGGCGATTCCAATTCCAGTATCTTCAATGACCAACATTTTTGGATTAATAAAATCCATATAAATAGAAATCGTCCCCCTGTTTGTGTACTTTAAAGCATTTGACAATAATTGTTCAAGTACAAACACCAACCACTTTTCATCAGTAATAACAATAGTCTCCATCTCTTGAAACTCAAGCTTTATATTTTTTCGAATAAACTGACTTGCATACTTTCGAATCACCTGCTTCACAAGATCAGACAGCCGATATTTTTGTAACATTAAATCAGCTGACATCTCATCGATTCTTAAATACCCAAGTACCATATCAACATATTGCTCCATTTTAAAAATTTGCTCTAGTAACTCCTTATTTACAGAACTTGGTTCTGTTTGAACTAATAATTTCATCGCTGCAATTGGTGTTTTAACCTGGTGTGCCCACATTGTATAATAATCCATCATCTCAGTTTGCTTATTATCAAATTGAAGTTTAATCTTTAATCGTTCCTCTTGCAGAAGACACAATGCTTGTTGATAATCCTGTTCAATCAATCGATTGGATATAGGTAGCGTCGCTAAATGAACCTCAATTTCCTTTTTGATAACTTGTAATTGCTGATGCTTTTGATAGTAGTTAGAAAAATCAAAGAGACTATAAATAAAAGCGACAAATAACCATAAAAACATAACGTAAAAGATAGCTTCAAAATGAAGATTATAAAGCATAAAAATAATGCATGCGCTGATTAAAAAGGAAACATTCAATAAAATCAGTTTCAACTGATCTTTTATATATGCCATAAAAATTTTCCATTTATTCATCTCTTACTCCTTCTTCAACCACTCATTCCTATTATTTAGAAATACTTATCTTTTATCATCCTTCATCTATTCCACCATATAGCCAATCCCTTTTTTCGTTTTAATAAAGTTTTCTAATCCGATATCATTTAACCTTTTTCTTAAACGAGTCACATTAACGGTTAAAGTATTATCATCAATAAAGCTATCACTTAACCACAGGCACTCCATGATTTCTTCACGACTGACAATTTTACTTTTGTTTTCTAAAAGTAATTGTAATATTTTAAATTCATTTTTGGTTAGTTCAATTTTAGTCTGCTGATATTCAACTGTTGCATCATTCAAATTCAAAATAACTCCCTGATGCTCAATCACATTCAATGTTCCTGAAAAAGAATATGATCGTCTAAGTAAAGCCTGTATCTTCGCCACCATAACCGTTAAATCAAAAGGTTTAGAGATGAAATCATCGCCTCCCATATTCATTGCCATGACGATATTCATATTATCGGACATCGATGAAATAAAAATAATTGGGATTTGAGATAACTTACGCATTTCAGCGCACCAGTGATACCCATTAAAATATGGAAGTGATATATCTAATAAAACAAGATGAGGATTAAAATTGATAAAGTCGTTCATAACCTCTTTAAAATCTGTTACACACTTCACATCATAATCCCACTGAGTTAGCACCTTCTGAAGTGACATAGCAATGGTTTCATCGTCTTCAACAATTAACACTTTATACATAACCGTAACCCCCTTCGATAGTCTAATTATACACAAGTGTCAACAAGTTTAAACTAAAACTTTCAGATTTATCCACATTTTAATTATACCTATAAGTCTATCCCTCATTTTCCTAACATTAGGCTATAATAAACTTATTAAATATCCTACTCTTTACCATCACTATAATAAGGTGAACATAATGAATCTGAATGAAAAAATTATAGAAGAAATTAAAATCGTTGCAGCAAATTACGATAACATCCCAAAAATTTTACTTTTTGGATCACGGGAACGCGGAGATAATCATTCACAAAGCGATATCGATTTAGCAGTGTATTCAACAGGCTCCATTTCTTTATTTGTTGAAGAAATTAATACAAAGGGCAATACACTTCTAGAATTTGATGTAACCCTTATTTGTTATCTCAAGTACTAAAAGAAGGTATGATAATCTATGAAAAAGTTACAGTATAAATTTACAAACTTGAAAAAAGCGTATGCTCGATTAATAGAAGTTTCTTCTTTATCTGACGGAAACAATGATATCATCCGTGATAGTTTAATTCAAAGATTTGAATTTACTTATGAACTAAAACATAAAACACAACAAGACTTTTTCAATTACTCTGATATCACGTTAGAAGTGACTTTTCCACAAATGATTTATAAAAAATCATACAGTAATAACCTGATTGATGATGAACAACTATGGATTAGACTGCTAGAAGATAAAAATGCAACCTGACATCTTTATAGTGAAGATGCAGCAAATGATATTGCGAATCGTATTGTTTCTGACTATGTTGAGGCTATTGATTGTTTAATTCAAAAGTTAAATAACTTAACTGAAATTGAGAAATAAAAAATTCCCTTGGAGATTAACGCTCCGAGGGAATTTTTTTATTATAATTAGGTTAAATTACTAATTCATTTTTCGTTTTTCAATTAAATATTTTTGAATAAATAATTTATTGGCTAATGAGAGCACAACAGATTGTGCGATTTCTCTTTCAAGAGTGACCGGATCTGGTGTTGAAAGCTCTTGATTACGACGACTAAAAACATATTTTAGAGCATCTTCAAGTTCATCACAGAATAAATCATATGCCACCTCTGTCGGGCAGCTCCCAATTTGATTTTTTATTAACTCACAAATTTCCGTCAGGCTATAGACTTGTTTTAACAAGCACACAACAATTAAATAAGCTAAATGCTTTTCATTGTATCTTCGATTCAACGGCGGAGAAACAACTTTTTGTTTAACATAATTATTGAGCATGGTTGGTGTTAATAATTTTTCTTCTGGATTTAAATTTAAAGGTTTTAACGTCTCTTCGATATAAAGAATCACTTGATCTTTATAAAGAGCAATGCTCGGTAATTCGTTATATCTCGGACAATGAAAATCTAAAATATCTTTTAGCTCAGTTTCTTCAATATACATTATGATAACTCTTCCTATCTCTTAACCTAAAATTTCATGTTTTTTAATAACTTGAATGGCAACACAGTTTGGTCCACCTTGAGTTGTAAACACTGGGGTTAACATCATGATTTCTGTTTCAACATTTTCAATATTTTTAATTATAACGTCTTTAGCTATATTTGCCAACTCTTCATTGCAAGCATGCGTAATATAAATTTTATACTGTTCATTTACACCCATTTCTTTGTAGCAATCACAAATTTCTTGAATAGCTTTTTTGAAGGTGCGTTTAGTTGCGAACTTATCTAATCGCGTACTATCTTCTGATAATGTCATAACAGGAACTAATTTAATTAATCCACCGATTTTTCCTACAAGAGGAGATAAACGTCCCCCTCGTACTAAATAATCAAAGTCATTAGGAATTAAGAATGATTTTGAAGTTTGAATTAATTTTTCTAGTTCTTCTATAATTTCTGCTTTTGTTTTATTTGCCTGTGCTAATTTAACCGCCACTTCAACTAAGTAACGTTGTGGTCCACAAAGTGTTCGTGAATTAATGACAGTAATATTTTCAGCATGATCAACCATTGTACGTGCTGTACAAGCTGAATTATAAGTTCCTGATAATCCATCAGCTAATGTAATATTGATAATTTCATCTTCAGGATATTGATTATAAACATCCACCACTTCTCCAATTGATGGTTGTGATGAAATAGGTAAATGTCCTTCATTGATAATTTTAACAAATTCCTCTGTTTGAATTTCAACTAATTCTTTGTAGCTTTTATTATTAATCGTTACACTTAACGGTGTTACATCAAAGTTGTGTTTTTTTGCTTCTTTAACTGAATAAAGTGTTGATGAGTCTGAAATAATTCTAATCATATTCTGTTCCTCCAAATTAAAAAGTCACACTCTCTAAAACATATAGTTTTAAATACTATATGTTTTAGAGTAACACTTTAAATTAAGTTTGTCAATCAAACTATTGAGGAGATTCTGTAAAATATAAAGCGTTGTCAAATATAAACAAAAAAGGGCGAAATAATTTCACCCAGGATGTTGATAATAACGACCGTCATTTTTTTATTTAGATATATTGTAATTTAAATCCTTATGAATCTGTTCTTTTACACATTTTAACATAAGTTATCAGCACTATTAATTGTTTTAATTTTAGAATATTGTACAGTGAGTTTATACTCAATTACTTAACAGAATGATAAATGGATAGAAGGTTCTTCTATATAATCTATCCTCTCTTTCGATCGTCACTTTATCCAATGTTGAATTTTATCAAAACTTCGCCATACGCAACACTAATAGGCTACTTACAAGGTCTAGATTCGTAAAGAAGATGATTTATTTGAACTGGTATACCGATCAATTGTTTCAAATTTATACCCTTTTGAAATCCACAACGGTATAACATCTTTTAATGCCTCAATCGTGTGAATTGGAGCACGATTCTTTCCCCTTCCATCATGTAGACAAATAATATCGTTTGCTCTTG
>NZ_CALIOS010000140.1:0-6533 GCF_938044715.1 uncultured Turicibacter sp. | reverse complement strand
AATTGCTTAGTTTGTGATGAATAATTGTCTGATTTAAATTGACAACTCAGGAATAAATAAAGCCAAAGAAGTAATTCTTTAGCTTTATTAAAATATAGGGGGCATATCATAATTGATTATACCTTGTATCAATATCTCAGAGATTAATAAACGGTTAACATCGCGTTAATATTGTGTTAATTAGTCTTTTTGAATAATAAAACAACACACTCTGAAGCTATTCCTTCTTCTCGCCCCACAAACCCTAACTTTTCACCACGAGTAGCTTTTACATTAACTTGATCCATTGAAGCATTTAAATCACTCGCAATATTTTGACGCATCGAGTCGATATGTGGTCGCATTTTAGGTCTTTCAGCATAAATTGTCGCATCTAAATTTCCTAAGCAATATCCCGCTTCATCCATCATTTTAAAGGCTCCGCGCAATAGAACACGTGAATCGACTCCTTTGTAAGTTGGATCAGTATCTGGAAAATGAGTTCCGATATCACCTTTTGCTAAAGCACCAATAATTGCTTCTGTTATTGCGTGGCATAATACATCAGCATCACTATGTCCAAGTAATCCTTTTGTATGCTCAATCTCAACTCCACCTAAAATTAATTTGCGTCCCTCTACTAACTGATGGATATCAGTTGAATGGCCAATTCGAATCATCAAAATCTTCCTTTCTAATCAAAAATATCATCAAATAAGTCATCTAGTTCAATCATCCCCTGTGATTTTAACTCGATTAAATCAAAAAGGACTCCTTGATGTAAGCTTTGTTTTATCACGATATTAGATGATACCGTAACTACAGAACACACTATCACAATAATAACGGCAACTAGACTCGAAATAATTAAATAAAGCTCTAAACCTTTCTTTCTCATTGAATTCACCTACATTCCTCAATTGATTCTTAATTAAGTCGTTTATAGATCAAATAACCTGTATAAAGTGACGCAACCCCAATATTAAATAAAATTAGTGTCACTCCTAATACTGCAATCGCAAGTCCGATTGAAAAAGACATTAAAAAAATACTTCCAATTATAAAACGAAAACTCGTCATAAAAAATAAAATCGAGACACATAAAGATGCTATGATAGCACAGATAGAGATACCTTTTTTAAAACCTTTTTCATTAGATTTTGGCTTTTCTACCTTTGAATCATCTTTATCAGCGGGGAAACGAGATTCAGTATAATCTAATGATTGCTTAACTTCTTGTGCTACCTTTTTAGGCCATCCTAATCTAGATAATATCTCCTCTTCATCTATATCTAACTCTTTCATTTCATTAACTTGTTCTTTATAAGAAGATAAGATTTCTAATCGGTCCTCTTCTAAAATATCTTGTAATTCTCGCTCTAACTCTTCTAGCCATTGGTTAATCATATCCACTGACTAATCACACTCCTTCGAATAAACGATGAACGGATTCAACCATTTGATTCCATTCTTTTAAAAGTTTTGCTAAATATTCTTCACCTTTATCTGTTATTGAATAATATTTTCTCGTCGGACCTTCAGTTGACTCTTTATTATAAGTTTCTAAATAGCCTTCTTTCGTTAATCTTCTTAATAATGGATAAATTGTACTCTCAGTCACCTCTATATAATATGAAAGTTTTTGAACCATTTCGTAACCGTACAAATCCGTTTTTTCAATTAATTTTAAAACACATAATTCTAAAACACCCTTTTTATATTGTGCATTCATAATCTCATTATTAATAACAACAAATTGTTACCCTAAACCTCCCTTACAGATAGTCTTTTAGCAAGAAATCCATCAAAAAGACTTGTGATATAATACCACAAGTCTTTCAAATTTAAAATATTTTCTAACCTTTTATTCGGCTATATTAATCTAAATTTGTATCCACACTGCGAGAAATAATACTTCCATCAATCCCACTAATTTCGAATTCGTATTCAGTTCTTCCCTCATAAACAGTAATCTCATATACAGGAATTCCTCGTTCATAATCTAATGAAAATTCGCCAATTACGCCACTATTTACTTGGCCTAATGCAATCTCCTTCGCTTTAGTTTGATCAATATTTAATCCTTGATTAGTATTTATATTAGATGCTTGGTTAATTAATTCTTGGTCTTTACTCAAAATACTTCCATCCATCGCACTGACTTCAAATTCATATTTATATGTTCCATCTACTACTGTAACATCATAAACCGGAAGGTAGTCATCGCGGTCCAATTTAATTCCAACAATTGTTCCATTGACTTGATTATTTATAATTTCTTTTACTTTTGCCTCATCAATCTTTACTTCATTAGTGATTAGTGGATTTTGTTCACTACTACGTTTTAAAATACTTCCATCAACAGCACTGATTTCAAATTCATATTCAGTCGTACCATTCACAATCGTAATATCATAATTTGGAATAATATCATCCATATCGTATGAGAATTCAATAACATTTCCTGATCCGACTTCTTTCAAAGCAATCTCTTTTGCTTGCTCTTCAGTAATTGTCACTTGCGCACCGCTAATATTTGTTGAATTAGGATTCTGGGAAGTTATCGGAGTTTCTGTTTGAGTAGTTGATGGATTAGTCGTTTGAGGAGCAGAAGAACATCCGAATAAAAATGCCCCTGTTACTAACATTGAATATAATAGTGTCTTTTTCATAAAAATCTACTCCTTATATCTTAATTATTATTTTTATTTTTATAAAAAAATTAAATTTTAATGTATAACATCGTGATAAATTTTAGTTATTCATCTCCTACTGTGTATTACACACTAGTAGTATAACAAACACTACTATACATTGTCTAGTAGCTTGTATAAAAATAGCCAACGAAATTTTTTTCGTTGGCTATTTTTTTATCGTAATTTGAATTTCTTGTTTAACGACATAAAATATGATTCACTTATTTCAATTCATTTTAGCTATTAAATATCTATAGGGTTCCCTTCATTAATTGCTTTGCCATTACTAAATCTTCTGGAGTTGTTAGTTTAATATTAGTATAGTCTCCTCGTACCACATTAACAGTTGATTTTGTAAACTTCTCTATTAAGCTTGCCTCATCAGTCCCTAAAAATTCTGCTTTTTTTGCACGTTCATGTGCTTGCTTTAATAAAGAAGTTGGGGCTGCTTGCGGTGTCTGAACAGCATATATTTGCGAGCGATCAGGAGTTTCAACTACGACACCGTCAACTACACGTTTAATCGTATCCTTTACAGGCACTGCTACAATAGACGGATGATGACTTAGAGCTTGCTGATAACATTCATCAATCATACGTTGCGTCACAAAAGGTCGCGCTCCATCATGAACTAAAACAACATCCTCAGTAACCATCTGAAGCCCATTGTAGACACTATATTGTCGTTCGCTTCCACCTCGAACAATTCGAATACGCGAATCCATTATATTAGCACCTTCTAAGATATTTTGCATCGTATCTATTTCAGTTGGATTAACAACTAATATAAGTTGTCCACAATTTGCATTTTTTAAGAATTTTTTCAAGGTATGAACCACAACAGGTTGGTTGTTAATTTCATATAACATTTTATTGTAACCCAATCCCATTCGACTTCCAATTCCGGCTGATAAAATAATTGCAGCGTACATGTCTTTCACCTCATATGTAAAAGTTGCCTCCTATTGATAGGAGGCTAGTTTAAAAAATTATAAAATGATTTCTTTAATTTGGTCGTCTTTACGATCTAGATAATGAATTGATTGAATACGACGAACAGTTCTTGATTTTCCGCGAATAACTAATGTTTCAGTTGTGGCAATTCCATCTTCACATGTGATTCCATCTAATAAATCACCTTTAGTGATTCCTGTTGCTGAGAAGATAACATTATCACTTTTCGCCATATCCTCAAGTTTTAAAATTTCGTTTGGTTTAACTCCCATTTCTTCACAACGACGAGCTTCATCCTCACTCATTTTAATATTTTCTTCTGTCTCACCTTTAACATCTTTACGTAAAACTAAACGTCCTTGCATATCTCCATCAAGTGCACGGATTACAGCAGCAGAAACAACACCTTCTGGTGCTCCACCAATTCCATAAACCATATCAACTTCACTAAATGGCATACATGTTAAAATTGAAGCTGCAACATCTCCATCTGGAATCGCAAATACACGCACTCCTAAAGCCTGCATTTGTTTAATTTGCTCATCATGACGTGGTTTAGCAAGTGTCATCACTGTTACAGCAGATAATGGCTTATTAACTGCTTTGGCAACACGACGAATATTTTCTTCTAAAGATAAGTTTAAATCAATAACACCTTTCGCTTTTGGCCCAACGATTAGTTTTTCCATGTACATATCTGGTGCTTTTAAGAAAGATCCTTTTTCACCAACGGCAAGGGTTGTCATAGCATTAGCCTGTCCCATTGCTGTCATACGAGTTCCTTCAATTGGATCTACCGCGATATCTACATCGTCTCCAAATCCAGTTCCAACACGTTCTCCGATGTATAACATTGGCGCCTCATCGATTTCACCTTCACCAATCACAATCTCTCCGCGAATATTAATTTCATTTAATACGTGACGCATCGCTAAAACAGCCGCACCATCTGCCGCGTTTTTATCCCCACGTCCTAACCACTTGTAACCTGCTAATGCTGCTGCCTCTGTGGCACGAGAAAACTCAATTGCTAATTCACGTCTCATGTTGAAACCTCCTATAAATGATTTAAAATTCCAATTTTATTATATCAAAAAATCAAGTTCTCGGTTGGAATTTTGTCGTTTTTTTGGAACAACTTTCACAAAAATAATTTCTTTCAATTTAACCTTATCAAAAAAAAACACTTTTCACCATATAGATAAAAAGTGTTTTTAGATGTTATTGAATTGGATTAGTTAAAGCATCAAAGCTAACATTTAACCATTCACGATATTTGTTATCGTCCCCTGCCATTTCGAGGGCATGATAAGCTTCTACAATAACTGTATGAGGATACTTTTCATTACCTAAAAGATAATGTTTATACTTTTCATAAAGATCCATTAAATAAGTATGAGCTTCTTTTTCACGAATTGTAAATAAATATCGATTTCCTAAAAAGGCAACTATTCCCCCTAACAAAACAAATCCCACACGATTCTGGGCAACAATTAATCCTGTTGTTCCAATAACAGCTGCTCCAAGCGATTGGATAGTTGTTGCAATCATTTTATAATCGTATCGATTAAAGAACATATTTACATACGATGTAATCATCACAATCAACGTTCGTGAAGTTGAAGATTTAAAGATTGTAAATAAAATTAAAAATAAAATAACACCGAATAATGTCCCTGTAAATCGCATCCATGTTTTCTTATTACTTTCCTCATAACTTGGTTGAACAAGTGCTAACAGTGTAAAACATAGCCAACGACCATATTCTAAGTTAAAGAATGTGGTGTAGAACAAGGCAGCACTTAATAAAATCGTCACACGCATAGCAAATTTAAAAGACAGTGACTTTGTATCAATTTGGAATATTTGATGCAAGATGTTTTCTTTATATTCAGGATAAACATCTTGTTCAGATAATTTCAATATCTTTAAAGCCTGTTTATTTTTTTGCATGAAGTCAGGTAAAACTTTTTCATCCCATTTATCAAATATTTTAGCCGCAATAGCGTAGTCCTCATTTTTTAATCCTTGAACTAATAATTTCAGATCTAGTAATAATTCTTCTGATGTTTCACCCGCTTCGTAGTAATTTGAGACATCTGTTAATAAGTAATAAATTTTATGAAGTGAGATAATTTCACTCACACGATACATACTATCCGTTGTTAAAGTCGTTCTTAAATTGCGACGTTCAAATGTTACTTTCATAAAACGTTTCATTCCCAGTTTAAGAACATCGATTTCTTCAGGATGAATACTGTAATCTTGAGATAAAATTCGATCGATTCTTTTTTCAACAAGCTCTAATGCTGTTTCATTTTCATTTTTTAAAATCTTCTTATAAGTATCTTTGTTCATTACATATTGTAATAAAACGATTAATAATGCTCCTATCGCTAACGAAATTAAACGTCCTGGAAGCATTTTAATATCTGAAACTGGTGCTGATAATAATAGAAATAAATATCCAAGTAAATATGGGAAATGATATGTTTTCTTACCATTTATCGTTGTCCAATACGTCATAAAGAAAATAAATGGAATACTAATTAACATTGTTAAAAATGCACTAACCGTTATTAAATAACTCGCTAATCCCATATACAACAAGATGAATAATAATTTAATAAATAACAGTTTTAAATTTTGAGTCATATCCTTTTCAGATGTAACTAATCCAATAATTAAAACCGTAACTCCAACCATTAAGTTAGATTGGCCAAAAATGGTCTTAAACAAAACAACATAAACCATAATGGACAGAAATAAAAATGCATTAGATATGATTTGTTTTTTCATTCTTCTCACCTCAATAAAATAAATAGTGTTGAGCAATATAACAAAAATATTGGATCTAGGTCAATATTTTGGACACAAAAAAGTTAAGTTTTTAAGCAGTCTGTC
>NZ_CALIOS010000139.1:0-18120 GCF_938044715.1 uncultured Turicibacter sp. | reverse complement strand
TGTTGAAGCTAACCCACTAAAAAGCCCACCTAAGACGATAGATGGGTTAATGGCATGATTTATCCAAATGTTAATTAAAAGCCCCAAAATCGACAAAATCATCGGAATAAGGCTATTATCCACTTTAGGAACACTCGTCTTGATAACATAACCTATGCATAAACAAATCCCAACAATCACCGGAATACAATATTCACTTAAAAACGTTAAATCCATTAGTTCATCTCTCCTTTTAATTCTGATTTTTCTTTTTTGACTTCTAATACACTCTCTTTGACTAACTTAATCTCTGATACTAACTCATCTTTATAAAAGACTAAACCTGCAATTAAGAATCCATAGGCGGCATTCGTCACCATGAAATAACCTAATGCTAACCCCGCTATCAGTAACATCAAAGCGACATATTGCTTTTTAATCGGTGGCTCCCATTTATTTAGGAATAATCCTATTACAATTAAGATTCCTGTCAGTACTACATAATTTGATAATTCTAAGTACATTTGTTATCTCCTCATAATTAAAGGCCACTCATTAGAGTGACCTGCTTTCTATTTTTAGGAAATTAAAAACCACTCATTTCAGTGGTTCGTTTTTCTTCTTGTTCATCTTGTTTCCGTTGATAAGATTCAATGACTTCACTTGTCCATGCTGCCTGAATAATACTGAGGTGATAGTCAGCAAGTTGTAACTTGGCTATCTTATTAAATTCTCCAGGTGCAACCGTCGTTCTCCAGTTTTGTAAAACAACTTCCGTTCCATCGTCTTTGATGAGGACTTCTTGTTTCAAAATTTGAATAATTCCGTCCGGTGCAATATCTAAATTAATTTGTTCAACTATATTCATCATAAACTCCTCCTAAACTATTTTATAAGTGGCACTAAATGAAATCGTGATGTCGCCACCATTCATTGTTGCGCCTGTATCTAACCAAGCATACCAAATGTTATCAGCCGAAGGGGCACTGACCGCAAATCGAATAAAAGTATTTTGGGCATAAGCGACCGCACTTAATATTTTACTTCCTAGATTGATTCCTGCCGTTGGACCTAGTGTGAAGGTTACTTTCCCTCCACGTGGAGCGAAAGGCAATCCCCCAATCCGAAACTCTCCTGTCGCTCCATTTCGACTAGATGCGGATAGCGTTCCATAGACCGTTACCATATCCCCAATCCTCATATACGTTCCGGATTGTTCGGTATGGTTGAAAATTCCCTGATTAGATCCATAAGCACCAGGTGTCCATGAACCGGTTTCAACGATTAAATTCCCATTATCCCACACAGTGCGAGTTCCAACTTTTAAATGTGACTCAGCTATTAATTCAATCGGAATCTCTTGTTCACCTTGCTTCATCTGAAGTTTATTTGCCGTGCGAATATTACCATCCTGATTGCGTTTAACTAAGGTATGAGCATTTGCTTCAACATCTTCTGTAATGCCATTAAGTAATGCACTATCAGAGGCTTTATCGTTAATTCCTAATTTATTCTGTTGAACAAATTCGATGGTCTCCTTTAATCTTACCAATTCGGATTCATCAATTTTCTTTAACGCTTCCACTAAAGCTTGATTGTTTGTTTGTATATTTTGGTTCATGGATTCTGTCGTTTGACGAATACTTTCTGAAACAGATTCTTGTGTTTTGTTAATCAGGTCTTGAATAGCCTGCTCGTTTTTCTCAATGTTAGCGTCTACCTCTATGATCAGCTGGTGCAAAATCCGATATTCATTTTCGCTTTCAACGGCTTCCTCATTCCCAATACTAGGCTTTACTTTCACTTCGAATGCCCAAGTGCTCTCTAATTTGGATTCCTGATACATTTTAATTTGACACTGTAGCGTGCCAGCAACCGCCAAAGCCTGATTATGGAGAATCACCTCAGCCGTATTCCCACTGAAGGTTTCAATATTTTGATACACTTCTTTTTGATCAGGCTTTCTAACAACTAGCACTAATCTAGTATACGGAATATCAAAAGGCACTCCATTTTCTAAAAACGTCACATTTAATTGAGCGCTCTCTGTATCGTACTGTACAAACTCAGGTTCTTTATTGTTAATTTTTTGATACCTATCTAGTATCACTCCATATTGTCTAGGAGCATATGTACTCATCTTAATCTCCCACCTTTGCATATGTCTGCGCAAAACTTTGTTTCAGTTCAATTTGATTCGTTTCAATATTAATAAAAAATAGCTGAGGATAATCTTTAACTACTTGACTTACATCCACAACCAAGAAACTCCAAATCAGCTCATAATCTTGTTTTTCATCTCCGAAAATATCCATATCATGCACTCCGTCTGAAATCATTTTAATTTCACCGTTAAACTTTCGGTAGAAAATAGTCATTTTACTTTCGTGATACTCTATTGGTTCCATCTTCACCCTCCTTGCTAGGCAGTTAAAACCACCATAACCTTCAATTGTATTTGTTCAGGTTCGCCATTATCCCATAAAACATCGTCTCCTTTTTTAACCATAGATAATCCTTCTATTCTTCCACTCACCTGATATTGAGTCAAACTAGAACGATTCGCCCATACAGAAAAATTCTTTACGACAGAGATAGAATTATATTTACTAGGTGTAATCATAGCGACTGAACAAGAAGCATAAAACATTTTGTCCTGAAAGTCTTCTGGAACAGTGTAGATATAACTGAAATTTTTAGCCTGTGTTGCATTAAGACTATAAATATGCTCTGCAATATAAGTTAAATAGTGGTAGCCTTTTCCACTCTTTCCTCGATATCTGTATAATCCGTTTTTGGAAGCCTGTGTAAAAGTTCCATCTGTATGATGGAAGTTGATAAAGCCACCATCAAGATTGAAGTCAACAATATCATTAACAGATTTTATAGCGCCTGCTCGAATTAAATTAGCGTTGAGTATGCCAGCTGTAATCATGTTTGCGACAATAGCACCATCCATTGTCATAGCAGCTTCATAAGGGCCATTAATTCCATTTCTAGAATACCCTAAGCCATTAATATTCCATCTCCAAACCTTAACCGCCGTATTTAAATCATCCGTATCCATGATAAACAATTCTGAATTCGTTTTATAAACAAAACCACCCATAGCGTTCGTAATTAGATTAGTCGCGTTTTGTTTCGCTTTTTCTAATTCTGACTTAAAATGAGTGGTTTGATTTTTAACTTCTTCGGTCACACTTTCGACTATCGTAGATAAATTCTTTTTGAAAGTTCCTAATTCAATGGAATCATAATGATTCGTTATTAAATTTAACCTGTATTTAATGCACCTTGCAGTAACATGAATATCTAAAGGTTTATGGTAGACGATAACATCATCTCCAAGTCCTACAGTTTCTAAAAACTCAAATTGTTTATACTCTTCAGTTTGAGAAAGCGAAACAAAATTAATTTTATAATTAACACTCGGTTGATCCAGCTTTTGATCTTTGAAGACAGCCTCTGTTCTAGTTCTCATTACCTCAAAAGCTTCTTCTTCCGTTTCAAAACCACCATTATCTCCAAGTTCATCTGATTTTACTTTAATATCGGATAGTTCAAGTTCCTTAATAATAGGATGCGGAAATTGATGAATATTCTCAGAGTCTAGATATACCTCCGGCAACATTAACCCATCATAAGCAATAGGAATTAACCGAGTAGCAACAGTTGACATATCAATTTCAGCACTAAAACCTGTCATATTTTTGGTATAGGTGATTTTAAATCCTTTATTTTTCCCAACTCTCTCATTAATAGAAAAAAAGAAATTATCGCGATAAAGCTCGCCACCCCATCTATTAATAAACGCGTTGTCATCCGACCCCATGATAGCATTTAAAGCATTTTTTCTGACAATTCTTGCATTATTAATACTCAAAATGTCTGACGTAGCTGTGAATTTTGTTTCAAACGATAGTCGATTTAAAATTTGATTTAAAGCTAGTGCTCCACTCTTTTCTACGATATTCGTATCTAAAACATAGTTATCAGCCAAATCATAAAAGATATGAGTAGCGTAAATTCCTAAAGTCGTCATACCCGGTGTTACCTTTTGGATTCTGAATAATTGTTGGTTTGCTTTTATAATCCGATATTCCTCTACTTCTTTCCATTTTCCATAGTGATCATAAGGAATCGTTAAATGAAGTTGATAAACTCCATTTAACTCTTCTTCAATATAAGCGGTTATTGGATTTAAAATTGCTAAGCCATTATGAGTAAAGATATTTTCATCTGATTTATAAATACAAATCATCTATTTCCCTCCTAAATCCACTTCCAATTAGGAGTAATGACACAAGTAACCCCTTCTGGTAATTCTATCTCATTAAATCCAATATCAAACAATGGAAAACCACCAATCATCTTATCATTACGGTTAGCTCCACCTTTATGAGCAACTTCTAGTTCAGAATCTAATATCATATAGCCATCTAAAGTTAAAGTTATCTCTATCTCATTCACCCTAATAACCTGTACCCCATCTCCTATAATTTTTAAAATAGGTAAAGAGCTAATATTAGTATGATTATAGACTCTTGTTATCCCACTACCACACTTAATTGTCGATAATCCGTACTCATAGGCAAAAGGTTGACATTCAAAAGTTAATTTGAATGTCTTAAATCCGTTTGTAAAAACCTGTTCAAACGGAATAGCATTTTTAATACGTGCTAGGTAATACTTATCAGGCTCTCGCGATAACGTTAATTTTCCAGCACCACTTAACCATCTGATAATTTCACGTATTTTCTCGATACTAGAATCCATTAGGGTTAGCTCGAAATCCAATGTAAATGATTCATAACTGCCATAATCATGAGTTAAATGACCATGTCGACCGATTACCTCTATCTTTTCCATTCTGCGGTTAGGAGAAATAATCCCAGGATATTTATTAATGATTAAGTCAAATTCATCACTTGTCTTGTCGTTAAATGAAAACCACTGCATTATTTAACCCCCTTTGCCAATTGTTGTTGCTGCATGTAAAAGAATAACTCTTCGGCTAGTTGCTGAATATCCTCTTTCCGATTGTTAATAAACTGTTCAATCGTAAGATTAAATCCACCGAACATTTTTTGTGTTTCATCTGCGGTATGGACTTGACTTCCTTTTTTTAACTCCACCAACTCGGGTCCTTGTTCTCCCACTAAAGCCATATTACCCCAAACCTTAGAAGGTTGAAAATAATCTGTTCCTTTATATAACATTGGAATAGTTGGAATATTAAATCCCTTACCACCTAAACCAGGGACCCAATCAGGAATTTTAAATCCATTTAATCCTCCGATGACCGTATTCATTTTGCCGATAATCCAATTAAAAGCACTTTTAAAGCTAGTTTTAATGCTTTCAAGAGGATTTTCTAAAAACTTTTTAATGTTCTCTCCCATTGTTTCGAATGCCTTCTCAACGGGTTCAATAAACGTCTGATTAAACCATTCTAAAGCAGAGTTCCATTTACTTTTAACACCTTCCCAAGCTTCTGAAGCCTTGATTTGAATGGTGTCCCATAAATCGATAAAAAATGTTTTGATTGGGTCAACAATGTTAGAGTTAAACCATTCCCCAGCTTCCTTCCATTTATCTTGAATCCATTGCCAAGCCATGGCGCCGGCTTCCTTCACTTCATCCCAGTTTGTAATAAGTAAATAGATAATAGCAATTAAAGCACCGATCCCTAAAATAACAAGTGTAATTGGGTTTGTTAGAAAGGCAACTGCTGCACCGAATGCCGTTGTCACTCCTGTAGCAACCGTTTCAGCTGCGATCATTGCCCATAAAATCCCTTCTTGAATTACCATTGAGGCATTGGCTGCAATCGTCGCCCAGTTGTGAGCGATAACAAGTGCTGTTAAGATGCCTAACGCTATTCCTAACCATCCTAATGCTTCTTTATTGGCTAAAAATTCTGTTGTTAAATCTTTAACCCATTTCCACGTATCCTCAATTGAGATAATAAGTTCGCTCCACTTTTCAAGTCCAAATTGTTCTAATGTTTGGACTAAGGCCTCCTTAAAACTTCCTGTTTCGGCATAAGCTTGCGAAAAAGCTTCAATAACTGGTAACACTTTTTCTAGCAACTCTTTTAAAGCATTAAACACTTTTTCTGTTAATAACCCTGCTAATGTTTCTAAGTTATCTTTTAACGTCGACATCATTCCGCCAAACGTTTTAGACTGAGCATCCATTGCACCTTCCGTTGTTTCAGCCATGCTATCAATAGCAGAATTGTAAATATCAGCTGTCAACTTACCTTCCGATGCCATTTTTTTGACTTCAGCAACCGTTACTCCTACTTCATCCGCAATGGCTTGATAAATTGGAATCCCACGATCAGCAAGTATGTTTAAATCTTCAGTATAGGCATATCCAGCCTGTTGAACTTGAGAGAATTGTCGCGTTAACTCAACTAGGCTATCCTCTTGTACCCCAAAGGCTGAACCCATGTCGCCAATTTTAGTCAATGTTTCGAATACTGCGTCACCTTCATAACCAGCGTTATGAAGGTACTTAGCCATCTTGTCAACACCCATTTTTGAAAATGGTGTCTTAGCTGCAAATTCTTCAATGCGTTTTAACTGTTCAATAGCTTTATCTTGACTTCCGAGCAACGTTGTCCAGGTTGTTTCGGATTGCTCTTTTAATTTGTTGTATTCAATTCCAAGTGTTGCTACCTTTTTAGTAAAATCAACAACTTTTGTGACAACGAAGGCACCAGCTAATAAGCCACCAACTTTTTTAGCAACTCCACCTAATTCCGCTAACAAACCACCTGATTTTTTTGCTTCTTCTCCAGTTTTCGAAATACTCTTATTTGCTTTATCGTTATTAACATAAATAGATCCAAAAAGCTTAAAGATTTCCATTAGGAATCACCTCTTTTCGCTCTTTCTTCGATTTCTTCTGCTTTCGATAACCATTCTTCTTTACTAAATCTTTTTTCAATCTTAATACGTGGTCTAAGTCTTTCTTTTTTATACGCTTCGAACGATAAACTTTTTTTCATATTAGGAAGTTCCACTAGCCACTGCTGGAATAATCGTTCTTCTAATGATTTATCGTAAGCTTGATGAATAAAGTCAATTCCATACTCGTAATCAAATGCCATAATATAATCGATATTATGGTAACGACTTAGAATAAACTCTTCATCAACAACGCTATTTATCGAAGCGCTCCTTGAAAGAAACCCTTCCATTTTTCAACATCAGCTACTTGAAATAAAGATTCTACTAATGCAAATAACTCCATCTCTTTAACTTCATCTAATGTGACTTCAAATGGTCCTGATAAAAATTCATAAATTAATTTTTCAGATGTTTCGTCTGTTGCTCTTTCAAAAATGAGCATTAAAAGGTCAAATCCAACTTCTTCTTGCTTTTGGTCTGCCTTAATCCCTTCGGCGAATGTTTTTAAATCTTCTTTTATTCCCATTTTTCTAATTAAACGAGCCGCCTTAAATAAGTCACCTGTATTTAACTGTCGCATTTTGATCTCTCCTTTTTTATAAAAATAAAAAGAGGTCTAAGCCTCTTTGATTATGCAGTTGCATATGTAACACTCCACGGTTCATACTCCGCTGGACTATCTTCTTTATAACATCCAGTATAAGTTAATGCTGGTACAACTTCATCCTTATCTGTTAAAGTCCAATCAATATTCTCTAAATTAATGGCATTTTCAACTTTAATCACGACCTCTTTCCCTTTATCTGTCATTCCTACAAATTTAACGAAATCTTGATAGTCACTGTCTACAATTTTCCCTGTACCTGTCACAACCTTTTTACTATCAGAATCAGAAACTTTAAGCCCAGGATACATCTTCGGAAGATTTTCACCGATAATTTGTAGAGCATTCATAACCAATTTAGGCGTCGATTTATCAATGACGTTTCGCCCTTTAACAGGTCCTTTATCTCCATCAGCCTCAATTTGGCGAATTTCCCGTTCTACTGTAAATTGTCCTCCGCCTCGTGTAAGACCTATTGGTGTTTCTCCAATATAAAAAACACCTTCTCCTAAAAAAATTTCATGCGTTGCGCTTGCTCTCGCCATTTTCTCACTCCTCTTTAGTCAAAATAAATAATTGAACATTCGATTTGTCTTCGTTTTAGTGTCGAATCCTCATCAGGCAATGATCTTTTTCGCACCCCATAAATCCTTAATGACGGAATATCTTCTGGTAATAAGAATTTATGATTAATTGCATGGATGATAGTATCAGTTAATACTTCAATATTACTGCTATCGTCGGTCTTATCCCAAATATCAATGATAATTTCAATCTCACGCTTAGATATGTCCGTAATATCTGTAGATTCAAACTCAAATACTGCATAAGGATATAGAACATTCTTATTTGCTCGTTCATAGTAGGCTTTACACCCACATTCTTCGATAAGAGATTTAAAAATCGTCCTGATTTTAAGTGTTCTACTCACCATCAGCTCCTCCTTTATATTCTTTATCGCGTATAATGGCAAGCGCTCTTGCTTCACTTTCGAGTGCACTTAAATACTGAGATTGAATCTTCACAATCATCGGAATATTAGTCTTTACTGATTTTTGAAGAAGCCCTAATTTTTTAGTCTTACTACTTCCTAACTCCTGAAATAGACCATAAAATCCATTGGGTTTTATCCCAACTTGTAGATTGTTTTCACGTTTTCGAACCCAATATTGAGTGGCACGACCCACGCGCCGTTTTCTTCGTCTAAAAGTAGAATAATAGTTCTTTCTGAATCGGTTACAAACATATTTCCCTGTATCTCGTAATGCGGCTCTAGTAAGTTCTCTTAATGTGTATTTGGTTCTATCCACGTTATCAATAAAAGTGATTCCATTTTTGTTATTCATTCGGACGACACTTTTAGGCATTGCCATGATTAACACCTTTAGTTAACGTTAATTCAATTCTTTCTTTTGATGTTTCATATGTACGAAGAACACTATACTCTTCCTCGTTAAATTTCACATATTCTTGTCCATCATAGTCAGATAACATGAGTTCAAGAATGAGTGTTGGTTTTAATCCAACAGCCTGAGCTTGATAAAATTCACTTTGACGAATTGACTTTTTATTGCAGTAAACTAATTGACTGTAAACCATCGTATCATAAATATCACCACATTGATTTTCTACCACTTCAACGTGTCCAAGATAGGCAATATCATTCCACATTATTATAATCACCACACAATGATAATTTTTCTTTTAAAATCTCATAAGATTTCTGATACTTCTCTGAATCTTTATTATCCAGTCCGAAGTTTGCTTTGCAATATAAAATAATTGCACGTTTAATGAGTGGATCAGCCTCATCTGTTTTGGCCACTCCGGCGATAAGTAAATCCATCTTCGCTGATTCAATTAAATCCGTTAACTCTGAATCGAATTTGTCATTTATAATTCGGACTGATGATTTTACACTCTGTAACATTTAATCATGTCCTTTCTTACAAGTACAAAGGGCACTACTTAGTAGCACCCTTAGCCATTTCCTTGTTAGCCGTCATTATTCTGCATTCATATAACCTTTAGCTTTTAAAGCGGATAATATTTCATTAATTTTAGCCTTTAAAGACGCTCCATCCTCAGCAGAAACATCTTCTATTCTATCCATTTTTTGAATAACAGCATCCGCACCTTTAGGACCTGCGGGTCCTCGTTCTCCTGTGTCTCCTTTAGGGCCTACTGGACCTTGTGGCCCGGTTTCCCCTCTTTGAGCTTTCGCTTCAATTCTATCTTCGATGGAATTTAATAATGCGGCTGTGATTAATTCGCCATCTTCCCAAGTATGCTTTGCCATCGTCATCACCTATTTCACTTTAAATTTTATTTACTTGGTGCAACCATAGCTTTTCCTACAGAAGGATCACTCCCTTCGATTACGCTGACTTTTTTAATAACGCAAATGCTTTCGTTGTTAATACATCTCCATCAACAATAGCGTATGTCATATAATCTGTAGCGCGTGGCTTAACGTGATCTTCTTGATATAATGTCACATTCTCATTAATATTCATGGCATAACCTCTTGAAACATTACCTAATAATAGTTCGTCATCTGCCATCACATCTTCTTCTTTAACGATGACACTTAAAATTCGCCCAACTCCGCCATTAGTTACATCTGGAATAAATAGTGGTCGGCCATTAGCATCAACAATATTAGCTAACTGATTCCAAATCGTCGTGTTATTAGCGTAAATAACCGCTCCAGTTAAGTACCCTGATTTAATTTTAGATATTAACTTCGTCAAATCCGCGTATTTAATATTCGTATCAAATTCAACCACTTGTGGCGTTGAACCCTCTCCCTCTAAAGTTGGAATAATCCCTTTAGGCTGAGGCTTATGTTCAGAAGCACTAGGTTTTCCTTTTCCTTTCAAAATACCAAACGCTAATGCACGAGCCATTTTTTCTGCTAAATGCGTAATAATATATTGTTGATATGCTTCAATAGACATTTTTTTCATTTTCCATGAGACACGAATAGATTTAACTAACTCACATCCAGTTAATGATAGTGTTCCAAACGCTGTATCTGCATCTGTACTCTCTGTTTTTTCATCAACCCACTCTGCATCCGTTCCTTCTGTTTCTTCTTTGATAATCGTCAAATCTCCTTTAACATAAGTAGGACGAACATCTGCAAAAATAGGATGTAACTCTCCAATTTCTTTCCAAATTCCCTCTTTAATTGTTTCAGGAATTAAAACTTGATGTTCCTCTGTGGTTTGAGTAGCATTACGGAATTTATCATTTACCGAATTAAATACGTTCAATTCTTCACTATTTAGAGTAGTTCCCATCAAAGTTTTCATAAATGCCGTATTATAAACTTCTTTTTCATCCTTAACCATTGACCCAAGTCCTGTAGAACCTAATATTCCTTGTGGAATGACCGAAGCTGTTAAGCTCGAAATATTTTTAACGACTCCATTTCCTCGTAATGCATTTAAGTTTGCTTGTGCTTTAGCAGAGTCTTCAAATGTTTGATCTAATTCCTCTACCTCTTTCATTTTAGCTTCTGCCTCTTTCACTTTTCCTTCTTCTAAGAAATTTTCAGCTTCTACAATCATCTGATTACGTTTATTTAAATACTGTTCTTTATTCATGGATATTTCCACCTTTCAGTTTTAATAGTTTTAAATGTGCTTGAATTTTTTCTGCTTTTTCATCTGTTTTACTAATTGGAATCATCTGTTGATTCTTTGCGAAATTTTTTAAGAACTCACTTGAACAAGCTACTGCTTGATGCCCTCGTTCAATTTCGATATTAAAATACTTTGATGCTTTCTCACTCGACATAAAGGTCTCTTCATTAACCATTTGTTCAATCTCTTCTGGATTCACTCCTGGTCGTAAATTATCCCTATACACTTGCATAATACACTCTTGAATGACATCTAAGTCCTGCGCCATCTTTCTAAAGTCATCAGCATTGTATCCACCCCATAGTGCAAATAATGGTTTGTGAATCATAAATGTTGAACCAGTTCTCATAATCACACGATCTCCTGCTAAAGCGATAACTGATGCAATAGAACCAGCTAATCCGTCAACATAGACTGTCGTCTTCCCTTCATGGCGCTTAATCATGTTATAGATTGTCATTCCAGCAAATACTGAACCACCACCAGAGTTAATGTATATATTTAAATCTTTTCCTTTAGCTTTATCCATGCATTTTTTGACTGATTCTGGGTATTGGTCGGTGTCGTCCCATGCGCCCCACCATGATGATACGATGTCGCCATAAAAATAGAGGTCAGCTGCACTCTCCGTTACATTCTTGACCTCTAGAAATTGATTTAAATTTTCATTCATTAGCTTTCACCCCCTTTCAAGTCATCTTTGTTGTCACCACCATCACCAACAACTGCTGTATCAAGTCGGCGAATTGGTTTATTTCCACCTTCAATAGGCCCCATTCCTAAAATTCGTCGCCATTCATTTGGTAACATGGCTCCACGATCGACCAGTTGGACTAATTGAAGTTTGGTAGTCATAGAAGCATACTGTAAGTTTGATGATTCAAAGATGATTTTGTTACCAAAACCACGTTCTCTTCGAGTAAATAATCTTCGAGTATACTCATTAGATAGTTGTAAGGCATCTGGTTCAATTTCGCTCTCGTAATAAGCATTCCATTCATTCTCATCATAATCACTTTTTACAATCTTATCGTTTGTGTTAAAGAATGAGTAGAGCCTATCTTTAGTCCGATCCATGACCGCCGCATTAGGCACATAATCTTTTGGATCTACTTGTTTAGCATCAAATTTAGCATCCGTCGCAGCTGCTCCACCAGTTTCTCCATCTATCTGCAAATAATCTTTAACAAAATCTTTTGTTTGCTTTTTGATATCATCTGGCCGTAACGCTTGATGGAATTTCAATAACCATTTCACTACGCTACTATTTTTAATTGCTTTAACAATGCTTTGGTCTGTTGTTGTCACAACTTCCATTAATGGAATCAACGCATCATGAGGCTTATCACCAAAAATATCGTTATTAGCAAAGTCACGTCGTAGGTGAATGATATCGCTGTATGGATAAGTACAGATTTTTCCTTTCTTTAACGTACATTTTAGATATAAAAATCCGTATTTATCGTAAATTGCTTCAACAAATGTTGCTGGCACAGGATACAATTCAACAGGATATCCATTCTCATCACGATGAATATAGATGAACGCATTATTATTCAACATCAATTGTGTAATGACCTTTTCTTGTAGCATTTGCCCACTCATATACGGATTAGGCTCTTCTAACAAAAATCTCATGTAGGCATCAGGATTAATTTTTAATCCTTTTTCATCTTCGCGTACATGAGTGGCAATTAACTTCCCGATGGCCTTTGCTTTAGGACGTATGCAAGCACGAATGATGTCAGACTTGTATAAATCACCATTAAAGGAATAAAAACCTGTTCCTGCTTCCGTCATCATTTCAAATCGAGAGACTGTCACATTTTTATTAAAAACAGTTTTAACTTTATCCATAATTCCCATACTTCCACCTCCTCCCTAAATCATGTTCATATATTCATCATAGTGACGTTCTAGTGTAACATAAGCATTTAATAGTCCTGCCGTTCCATCAATACGACGTCTTGATGAGTTTCCTTTTGCTGGCTGAATATTGTTGTTTTTATCAACCTCAACCGATGTATTGGTTAGACACCATTTAAGAATTGGATGATTATCGTAAATAATTTTTTTCGAGCTCAAATCAGCTCCTAACGATTTCATAGGTCCTGATAAAGTCTTTTTGCCTTGAATAACAGGTTCCATGCACTCTTTACCAAAATTATTTTTCATCTCCTCAACCCAATAGGTAGCCGACCAGCTATCATAACCAATCCATGGCAAGTAAATATCATATTCATTTTGAATCTCTAAAAACCATTCAGTTACAAATTTATAATGTACTTTGTTCCCAGGCGTTGTTCGTAGTAATCCTAAATCACACCAAATATCGTAAGGAATTTTATCTTCCTTTGTTCGTTGTTCTAGCAAATCTTCCGGAAGCCAGTACATTTGCTTAACATAGATATTCGAATCACCAGGCAACATAAAAATGACCGTCGCATTTGTTAAGTCGGTTGTCGTTGATAGGTCGGCTCCACCAATCCCATAACGAGGCTTTAACAATGTAAGGTCATATTTAGTCGTATTATTAATTTGTTCAAACGTTAACCATGCTTCATTTGAAGTTTCACGAATATTAAAGTCTTTACATAGCAAATTTTTAACTAAAAGCGGATTTGCCTTCGCTTTTTCCACTTTAGCTTTTAGCTGATTCACATTTTTTATCGTTCCTAGTCCAGGATTAGCCTTTTGCCAACAATTAGGGTCTGTCCATTCTTTGCGATGATCTAACTCATAAATAATTGGTAATACTCGTTCATCGACATATTCACCCGAATCATAGCCATTGATGATACGTTCACACTCATCATACTTGATATCAAAAATTCCTTCTCGCACAGTTCCGGCGGTTGTCGTAATGATTGAGATTGGTTGTTCACGCGCCGTCATTCCATCGACAATAACATCGTAAAGGTTCTTATCTTCAATGGCATGCAATTCATCGATAACCGAACAATGTACGTTTAATCCATCAAGTGTATTTGAATCACTAGATAGTGGCTTAAATACACCATCATTGAAATCTGAAACAATTTCAGCGACTAAACAACGCATACGCTTAGATAATACTGGTGATTTCTTCACCATACGCTTAGCTTCAGACCAAACGATTTTCGCCTGGTCTTTTTTTGTTGCCGCACTCACACACTCAGGTCCAGGTTCTCCATCCGCCATTTGCATATATAAAGCGATGGCGCTTGCCCACGCCGATTTCCCATTTTTACGGGCAACAATTAAAACAAACTCACGATATTTTCTAACACCGTCGATTTTATGAACAAATCCAAATAAGGCAGCAGTCATGGCACGTTGCCACAATTCCATAATGAATGGTTTCCCCCCCATCTTACCCTTCGAATGTTTACAAAAATTCTCTACAAACTCTATTGCATGGTTTGCGCGTTTGGGATCGTATTCCCATTCACTCATTTCATCGTCTAAGTCGTGAACTAATTTTTGATAAACTCGCTTAACTTTTACACTAACCGTTACTTTTTTTAAGATTATTTCGTCATAATAAAGTCGAATTGGATTGTAATCTAAGTCATATTTAATCATCGTGAGTTAACAAACTCCTCAAATCCATCTGATTTCTCTTTGACTGGAACATGTTCAATATGATCGCTTAATTGCTTCATAATCTTCTGGTAATTTCCGTTTAGTGTAGTATATAGGCGAGCCACTGGACGTTCACGTTCATACGGCGCTTGCTTATCTGATTGACTGAACATTTCAACATATCCATTCTCCAATAAGTCTTTTTCGTAGTCTTCAAGCTGAATTTTCATATAAGCAGCACGTTGAATTAAGGGTTCTAAAAACTTTTTTTCTTTTGTGCTTAACTTTGTGAAAATCGCTTTAAGTCTTTTTATCTCTACATTAATTCGCCCTTCTTTCGTTTCATCCAAATAAATTACTCCTTTCATTTTTACTTTTTGGGGAGGGGGGGCTCGTGCGCGACACGTGTGTTTTACAAGGGCCCCACTCCGACGGTCTCCCTAGGGGTCGCTTGAAAAAAATTATGGGGGGGGTTATGCTTCATAGTTGGAAAACCATTTATCAATTATTTTGATTTGTAAATCTTTATCTATTTGATGTGTATCATTCATTGCTCTATCTATGCACTCATGTACTGTAGCTTGGCAATAGATTAACTTTGCGTTTAATCTAGATGCTAGTCTATGCCGCTCTTCTTTTCTAGGTAATGATGCTATCACCCATATATTTTTAGCATCTATATCTCTTGATTCTATCTTGTCATACAACATATCTCTAACATCAAAAGCAATCGGCATTATGTTGTCTCCTAGCTCTCCTTTACCTCTAAACGTTAGAGCATACTTAATGTAATCTAAGTCAACTACTAAATCACCATCTTGCATATGTTCTTTAACATATGTTGTCTTACCTGATGCTGGAGCTCCATACACGATATATACCTCTTGACTAACTAATTCACCCTCATTATTAAAGTAGCATCCATTTTCAACTATTCGTTTAGGTTTACTATTGTTAAATCCAGGATTAGTTTTCTCATGTTCTTTAAAATGACAGTCCTTGCACAGCAAGATTAGGTTATCTTCACCATAAACAATGTCAGGATCATCTATATTCGATGGCCTCAAAAATATCTTGTGATGAACTTCTTCTCCTGGTGACCCACATTTCTGGCATATACCATCATACTTTTTAAAGATATAATTTCTTGTTTGTTTCCACGCCTTACCTCTATAGATGTGCTTAGAAAACTCTCTCGCCACCTTATCACCTCACTTTATTGCATGAAAAAACACACGTCGGGGGAACGTGTGCTTATTGGGATGAATTTGTAAGATTACTGATGTGTTATCAAGACATCAATCTTTTTTAGGGTAGTGCTTGCGACTGGATTTGCACCAGTTTCTTTTGGGTTGCTTTACTACATAAGCTACACAAGCATATTGCCTAGAGCGAAACGCTCTAAGCGGTGAAAAAATTAAACAAAGGAGGTTATCACTGATGGCTATGAACTCACATCAATCAACTTTAAAACGTATCGTACTTGGTGCCCTTTCGGGCATATTTGGTGCTTCCTACAGGATTCGAACCTGTGGTCAATCGGTTATGAGCCGATAGCTTTAACCATCTAAGCTAAGGAAGCATTTCACCGAGGTTTTACCCTCGGCTCTTAGTAGGGCTTACTCGTGAGCTTTTAGCATCACGGCGTACTTAACTATGTGAGTAATTGAATACATGCCGCTCTCTTCCGTCGTAATCGACACTATCATAATAACTTATTTTTGGGCGAAAATTTCACAATCAAATCACAAATAATTCACAAAAAAATCACACGACTTCTTTATATAGCATTTCTAACTCGGATTCTGCATACTTTATCTTCTTTGTGACGGTATTAACGCTTATTCCTAACGCTATTTCTATCGCTGTATTGCCTTTATTTCGTATATGTCTTAATAGCATGGCATCACATTCTAATTCATGTGTAGTTCTAATCAACTCTAGTGCTTTCTCAACCCTTGCTATTTCAGGCTTTATAACTTCTAACTCCATTTCGATTAACTTTTTCTTTTCGATTCGGTCCCAATACATATCTTCGAGACCTCCTCCACTACCACCCTGATCTTGACTACAATCAGTAACTTTGATTGGTACTCGGTTATCAATGCTTTTCAAATCATATTCAAGCATCGCCACTCTTTTTAAGTTTTGCGAATATCTTCTTAATATCTCCTTTGCTGTCACACTCTCACACCTTCAACCATACTTTTTAATTTATCTAATTTCTTTGCCTTCCATAACTCTACCTCTATCGGACAATTATGAATATACTTCAATTGCTCTAACATGATTTCCACATCTGCAATTTCTTCTGCTAGGTTATCTCTATTATCCTTTCCTCTAGCTCTCTTAGATATCGCTTGGAGTAATTCTCCTATCTCTTCTATGGCCACCATTTGTTGAAGGTCTGCTCCAAACATTTCAACTACTTTTCTGCAAATCGCACTATCGCTAGTTGTCATCACACTCTCACCTCAAATCGTCCTTTCTCCATCTTCTCTTTCACCAATAAAATGCCATTCAACGTATTGTCTAAAAATAGTAACTTTGTCTAGTTTTAAACACTTTTCCAATTCCTTTGCCATTTCATAGGCTTCACTATCTGTTGTAACAGTTTCATATGTTCGATTTTCGGCCCTTCGGTCTTTAAACGTGAATAAATAATTATCTCTTCTTCCCTCTCTAAAATTCTTTTTCATTTTATAATTATCCCTTTCAATTTAAATATATTATTTGATTCGATATTAATTATTTACTACAATATTCCTATAATTAAAAAATATAGGAGGTTTAAAAATGGATAAAAAAATGATTGGTATATTTTTTTGTTTAATGGCATTATTTTCACTAGGAATTAAATATATATCAATGGCAATTATAAGTAATAGCTACGGTACAGCAGGATATAACTTTTTTAATGAAAATATATACACCGCGTTCCCTTTTTTAACATTTTTATTTATTTTTTTCCTATCAATTGGTTTTATTACATTTTTTATCAAAAAATAAAATATTTCTTCTATTAACGCTTATCCAGTAAATTATCACATATTATCTAGCTGTTTTTGTTCATACTCTAAGCGCGGGCTTATCTTCACACTAAAAATAACAATTTCGATTGAAAAAGGAGGGAACCAGTCTATTCTGTTTGCCTTTTTTTCTTTTCTACCAACAGTTCCAAATAGACGACTGAAGAAAGACAACAAATACTTTGAATAAATCTGAAACTACTAGACATGTAATCAAAGGTCCTAAATAGCCCCTCACAATTCTCCTCCTATATTCTTAATTCTTTAATCGCCACTTCATTTAGTTTAATTGCTATAATCTTATATTTATCCTCAAACGTCTTATGTCCTATGTTGTGGCACTCATTGTGGTGCACTCGACATAACGCAATAAA